>JAILEM010000022.1 GCA_024687745.1 Lachnospiraceae bacterium | reverse complement strand
GATATGAAGAGGTGAAGCTCATAGATACCACGAACGGAATGTTTATGAGCAGCTTCGAAGCTTTGTGGATGGAGCTTTCCGGCTCGACCATACTTGTAGGAAGGAAATAGCCATGAAAAAATACATTCCGGAAAAAATGATAAAGATCAGCAGGTATCAGAACTTCTTCCCAACGCTTTCCGGTGATATCAGGCATCGTCTGGAGGTTTGTAGAGCCCGAAGACGGACATGGGATCTGCGGTGACCATTCCACTATGGAAAAAGTTCTGATACCTGCTGATCTTTACCATATTTTCCGGAATGTATTTTTTCATGGCTATTTTCTCCCTACAAGTATGGTCGAACCGGAAAGCTCCATCCACAAAGCTTCGAATCTGCTCATAAACATTCCATTCGTAGTATCTATGAGCTTCACCTCTTCATATCCCATGTCTTTTAATCTCTTTACAAACTCTTGCATATCACCGTATCTGCCTTTGGACATGATGTCATGGATAGCAAATGTACCGCCTTTTTTAAGAGTACGCAGCGTTTCAAGCAGTATTGCCTGACGATCTCTGCTCGGGATATTGTGATAAACATAATTGCTGGTCACGGCATCAAAGGTTTCATCGGCAAAATCCAGATGAGTGGCATCGCCCTGTTCAAAACTTGTATTGTTTACGCCCTCAGCTTTTGAATTGTTCTCGCAAAGTTGCTTGGAAAAAGAAGCGTATTCCTTACCCCAGCGGTCTATTCCGATCATGGATGCTTTTGGATTTCGTTTTGCACAGGCTATGGTAAGCGCTCCGCTTCCGCATCCTACATCAAGACCTTTTCCGCCGTCAGGGATATTCACATAAGCCGCAACACCTTCAATGATCTGTTTTGACATCTGACGGTTTCCGTTATAAGAGAATGCTCTGTACATAAGGAGCATCCATAAGGCAACAAGTGCAAACAATATAGTTAAGACAAGAAGTATAATCCCGACAACTGTTCTCACCTTTCCTTGCGGTAATACCGGAAGTACCCCGAACACGACATAAAAGACCAAAAATCCTCCGGCAATCCCCGCCATATTAAACACCATGCCCTTTGGCATCCAGTTTTTATAATCTGTTTTCATCTTTCCCTCCCAAATCTGCTTATGCTATCTTCCAGCCGACTACCTGTTTTCTGCCGGAAATGAAATCCTTATAAATACCGTCACATCATTGATTATCTTTCTGTTTTCTTATGCAAAGCAAACATGCTCCAAATGATCATCTGTTTTTAAAATGAACAGAATACAGTTTGGTAAGTGTACGCTATTCCATATGCTTTTTAGGGGAACACATTTATAAGCGTCTCCCATTTTGCACAAAGCATATCTGCTATACTGCCATTAAGTTATCATTCGAGCATTTGGGTTAGCTATCGCTAACCGCAAAGCGATAGCTAACGAAAATAAAAAAAGCCTTTCGGCTCTTCTTACTTGATATCCATTATCTACCATGGCATTAAATATAGCTTCCTTATCCGCATAATGTCTGTACAGTCCTGCCGAAGTCATGCCTGCTCGAGCTAAGATGCTCCTGATGGAAGCATCTTCATAGCCCTTTTCAAGAAACTCCTCTTTCACTGCCTTCTTGACTTTTTCATGGCTTAATGTCTTATCTCTTTGCACTTCTTTTCCCCTGATTAATTGCTATCATTGTTAGCTAACATAGATTACTATGTTTCAAACCATTTGTCAAGGAAAAAATCCCGGAATCTACTCCCCGTTTTATAAATCCAAAGTAAACAACGGGCTGAAAAACAGGAACTATTCATATTCACTACAACTCCTCTATTATTTGTGTTGATGCATACATATGATTGCAAAACGACACTTTCGCTCCATCCCAAAAGGCAGAAAATTATCATATTTCTTTCATTCCCCAGAGGTTTTAGATAAAGTGAGTACTGAAATCAGTGAGAGTATGAAGAAAGCCGACAGCGACAGGATTGCCCCCTTAAAGCCGATCCTATCTGCCAGAAATCCGGTAAGTGCTGTAAAGATAACTCCTCCAATTCCGGTTGAGGTAGTTATCATGGCTGTAGCCGTGGCTTTTTTATTACCGGAAAAAGGAATTAGTGTTGAAAGCACGCCGGGATATATTGCACCGCAAGCAAATCCGAGAGGAATGATCAGGGCTATAACTACTTTAGCGTCAGTCATCAGGGTTATCAACCAAGTGATTAATGGGATGGCTGTTATGGCAGCTACAAGTATTTTTTTAGCGTGGCGGGCAAAAAGACCTACCAAAACTCTTGAAGGTATCATTACAACCCAGAACAATGAAATTGCAAATTTGCCTCCGGATGAATTCAGCACTTTTGTAAACATAGTATCTACAAAGAAAGCGAATCCATTCTCAAAGCCTACATATATGCACATAACAACGCACAGAAGCAATACTTTGCCGATCATAAACCTGCCGTTTACGGAATCCGTGTGTTCATCATGTGTACTTTCTTCCGGCTTATGATCCCTAAAGGTAAATATTCCTGCAAAAGAAATAACAGAACCAATTGTCAGTGCAAGAAACACTGCTCTCCAACCGATTTCCAGACTCATGAGTCTGTCAACAACCAACGGTGCTACAAATGCGCCCAGAGCATACATTGACGTCATAAAGCCAATCTTTCTTTTACCGCTTACCGGATAAGCTTCCATGAGAGCGGCTATTGAAATAAACTGTAAGGCGCTGGTAGTAAGCCCCAAAAAGAAGATACCAATAATAAACACTATCTCCACATTGCTTGCAAACAACGAAAATGCGAATAGTATCTGAATTCCCAGAATAATAAGCAAAAACCTGAGTTTATGGCTTCTGTCTGCCAGGCTTCCAAGCAAAAGAGGTGCAAGCATTGATGCAAACAATTCCACAGAGGCAAAGAGTCCCATACCGGTTACAGAAAGGTCGTATACCTGGCCGATACTGTATAAGCTTGCCTGATACCCACCTGCTTCAAAGCCGTTAAAGAATACTATTAAAAACAAGTAAAACCAAAGCATAAAAGCCATCCTTTCCAAATTGTCAAATGTGTCTGCAATGGATATGGCTCGATAAGCTGAAATTTACTTCCTTGCTTATTCACTAAACATCCGTTTTAACAACTGTTCCCTGTTTTCAACAAACATTTTTGTGATCCGGTAGCTTTCAGTTTCCTCATACTCTATCGGATGAATACTTCCATCATCAAAGCTCAGGATTTCAGCTCCCGGTATACCAAGAAGTATAGGTGAATGAGTAACCATGATAAACTGGGAATCTTCCTTCGCGCAATTCACTATTTCCAGCAGCAACGTCAATTGTCTCTGAGGAGACAAAGCAGCCTCAGGCTCATCTAGAAGGTACAATCCATGTCCCCTGAAATTGCTCTGAACCAGCTGTAAAAATCCTTCTCCGTGAGAATGCTCATGAAAATGCTGTGGTATGCCGCCATACCTGCTATACTCTTCTTCTGCCGATGCCACATTGTAAAAGCTCTCGGCTCTAAGAAAATATCCCCATCCCGGCTTATTGAAGCCTCTGGAAAGCACTATAGCATCACACAGTTCCGAATGGGAATCATATGTCGAAAAGCTGTAATTCTTCGTGCCTCCTTCCGGATTAAATCCATATTTTACTGCAATAGCTTCGAGCATTGTGGACTTTCCGCTGCCGTTCTCACCGACAAAAACAGTGATATTATTCTTAAAGGGAAGATAATCCAGATCCTTAATAGCCTCAATTTCTCTCAGATAACTTTTTCTATCGATTTTATCCCAGTTAATGCTTACACCCTTTATGGGTATGCCGGCAGCTTTATCAAACAATTATTATCTCCGTTTTCACATAATGAATAATATGATTTACCTTTTGTAAATTTTTTGATCAACTGTCCAAAAAACTCTTAAGATCAATCTCTGTCCATTCTGATCCGCCTGTTATCTGCAGCCAGAGGGTTTTGTCTTTAGGAACAACCACCATCTGATAAACAGTCAGGTCGTTTTTTGCGCCGCCATTCTGAATTGTTGTATCTATGATCTCCTTCATCTTTGCTTCATTAATTTTTCCCTTATCCTTTTCACACAAACTGATGAGATTATTACGACGTGTCTGACTCTCCCATGACTTGTCTTCTGAGGGCATAGCAAATAACCATTCAGGATTTACAAAGTGATTAGTGGAAACCAAAAGGCCATTATCAAGATCTTCTTCACCGTGCTTAACTCCTATCGGACACCATTCGAATGACTGTCCTTCATTTTCATCGGCCACATTGATAATATAAGAAGAACTGCAATTTACAGTATTGAAAAAGGTATTCATATCACTCAGTTCATCAATTTCGAAAAGACACTCAAAAAGCATGGTGGTACCTGTTACTCTAAAATTGGGGGATTTAATATTTGCCGAAGGCTTACCGTTATTCAGCTCCAGAAAGATACCTTTTTCATTCATACCGTTTACAGCGTAGATCTCACCAACATACCCGATGGTTGCAGTTGCGAGTGAACCGTCGGCAGGATGATATACAGTCACTGCAATATCATCTTTCAGCAGCGAAAAGAAATCTGAATAATCATAATTTCGCCCTATAATAAGATCAGATTCCGCGTAATCACCCCAGGCCATCGCAACACTGCATTTGGGAAGTCCTCCTATTCTTTCAACTGCATTGATAGTCTGAAGGTCTCTTACCGTCATTCCTGAGGTCTCAGCAGCACCCTCAAAAAACTCCTTTATCCTGTGGGGGGTCTGGGCAACCTGTTGATCTACGATTTCTTTTGTATTAGCTGTATTTCCCTTGTTTGCCTCAATTATGGTATCAAGAAAAGCCTTTACATCTTCAAGCTCTTCTTTCATAAGATTCCCGTATTGACGTCCCATTTCTCTCCAGGTTCCTCTCAGGTTGACGATTTTTATATCTCCCTTTGCAACCTTTTGACCATCCTCAAAGCTCAGGGATTCATCAGAAACAGTGATACATTTATTACAAGTATCTTCATTTTCAGCTGCTAAAACCACCACAGGTGATCCAGTCATTGAGCCTGTTAATGGAAGACATCCCATAAACATGATAAGGAATGAAATTACCGGTACGGTGTAACGAATTATTCTTCTGTTCATTTTTCAGTTCTCCTTTCTTTAGTAGCTGAATTACAATATTGAAAACAGACCCTTAAGGGCCGGATCAGCATAAACTAAGGTTTATGCTCAATGAGACACTACTTCCTCAACAGTTATACCCTCCTCCAGGTTTTTTAAAGCTTCGGCAACAAGCATGTCGTAATCTGCCAGATTATAACTCTTATCATAAGGAGCAGGCAACAGTCTTTCATTAATATAGCCTATGATCTCGGCACGGCGGGTATCATCCTTCTGCAGATCAACACCTGTTATTTTCCAGTTATTATCAACCGACGGCTCTATGGGAGAATTTTCTTCAAAATAACTCACTATCATATCCCGTATGGATTCGGAGGATGTCCAATCAGGATTACTTTCGGAAAATTTTTCCTTCAGGATTGCCGAAGTAAAACGATAATTATTGACTGCAAGCTTCAAAACCTGATCATCCTCCAAAGGCTTACCCTTAAATGTCAGGTTCTCGATCCTCTCTCCTACAGGCTTTGAAAGATTTATCTCATATTCCACTCCCGCAAACATATCCATCAGGTATTCCGGACGTTCGGGATCAAAAGATATATTGATATCCCCGCTCTGCCACTGATTATAACCGGAGGCAGACCATTCCATGTAATCCTTAAGTCCCTTCCCTGTTATATCAAATCTGACAAGGATATTGTCATATTTATATATATCGAAGATATTCCCATAATATATCGTTCCCTCAGGCAGATCGCTGTCATTCTTAAACAAAGCACAGGAGGTTACATCAGCCCCGGAATTGAGGAGCTGGATCTTCATGATAAGATCAAGGACAGCAGTATCCTGCAATCTTCCTTCCGGAATGCCCTTGATCTCATCTTCCGGCTGAAACTTTGCGGTTGTAGTACCGATCTTCTTGGCTCCCTCGATTCCTACAACTTCTCCATCTGAATTTATACCGATATAGTTAATTGCCTCTTCATGTACTGCCTTTACAACATCAATACTTCTGATCTCCTCACTTGGTTCCTGATCAGCCATATCAACTATTTCTGTTTTTATATCCGTGATCTCGTTGTTCTTATCAAGAGTCAGGTCTATACGGGCGATCTCCCTTCCGGAATTACGGACCGCCACAGTTGGAACATCGTTGATCTTATCATTGATCGTTACATGATCGTGTGCCAGCTGCAAAAGATCCACTTCCGGATTTTCTTCCACTATCTTTTTCCCCGAATCGGATCCTCCCTCAAAATCAAATTCAGCGTTCATCCCCATATGGGCGGATACCATGATGATATCTGCCTTATCCCCGATCTCTTCTATGGCCTTCTTTACAGCCACATCGGGATCTTCAAAGGTGGTATCCTCTATTCCTTCCTTAAGGCCGTCCCAGATCGGTATATCAGGAGTACATACCCCGATTATTGCAAGCTTTACTCCTCCCTTTTCTATAATGGTCCATCCCTCTCCACTGACATAATTGCCTTCCTTATCCAGCACATTTGCAGCCAGTACGGGGAATTCCGCCTGACTTATGATCTTTTTCATCGTGTCAATGCCCCAGTTAAATTCATGGTTTCCAAGGGTCATTGAATCATAACCCATAAAGTTCATGGCAGCCATCACAGGATGGGGATCCTTTGGCCTTTCATTGGCAATATCGTCCGTCATAATGGTTCCCTGAATATTATCACCTGCGTCCACAAGATATACGATGGGGTTTTCTTCACGAACCTTCTCTATATAGGTATATAGGCGGGACATACCGTTATTATCACTTTCAGTGCCATCCTCGTAGCTATAGCCCCAGACATTTCCGTGCATATCCGATGTGCCAAGGATTACGACATGCTTTTCCTCCCCGGATCTCTCTTCCTCCCCGGAGTAATTTTCCACCCCATAATAGGCTCCGCAGGAAGATGTCATAAACATTGCAAGAACAAGAGCAGTGACAAAAAACAATTTACGATATTTTAATTTCAAAGAAACGGCTTTTTTTAACCTGTCCATCCCTGATCCCTTTCTGTGAATATCCATTATGATCTCACTTCCACATCGATTTCCGGCATCAGTTCCTTATCGATTATCTGCAAAAACCTTACAATGGCATTGACCTCATCTTCATCAAAACGATCCGAAATTCTCTTCATCACAACATCCATGTAATTGTAACTGATGTTGTAGTAGCTTATATATTTTTCAGTAACCTCAAGGTGATATTCACGCTTGTCATCCTTAGACTGTACCTTGCGCAAATACCCCTTATTCACCAGATTGTTGATCTTGTATGCAACATTTGGCGAGGAAATATTGGCCACCTTGGCAAACTCGGCAACAGTTGGATTGTTCAGTGCATAGATGATCTCCATGCAGAATGTTTCCACTGTAGTCAAAGATGTCTCTCTGTCTGCAGACGCTCAAATACCTTCTGATAAAAATGCAGTTTAAATTTCATGTACACGTTACCGAATGCTTCCTGTAACATACTAAATCCACTTCCTCAAGTCTAAGATGATTAAAGTATATCAACTATCCATGTCTATTGCAAACATCAACTCCGCTTTACAGACTACTTTTCCATCCACACAGGCTTCTGCCTTTCCTATCCCAACAGGCCCCTTTAAAGAAACGATCTCACAGTTTAACTCAAGCACATCCCCGGGGATAACCTGAGCCTTAAATCTGGCATTTTTTATGCCTCCGAAAAGAGCGATCTTTCCTCTGTTTTTTTCCTCCATAAGAAGGGCTACGGCACCGGTCTGTGCCAGTGCTTCAATGATCAGTACACCCGGCATTACATGCTTCCGGGGAAAGTGTCCAAGAAACTGCATTTCATTGGCAGTGACACACTTAATACCCTTTGCACTTTTTCCGGGCTTTAGCTCCACGATCTTATCCACCAGTAAAAACGGATATCTGTGGGGGATTATCTCCTGAATTTGATCGGAATTTGATCATACGCATTACATCTTCCAGCTCTGTGAGATCATCTGCTGTTTTTTCATGTGGCTGTAAATACTGTCATATCCGCTTAAAAACTCCGGACTGCCCTGTTCAGCAACCACTCCGTCCTTTAATACTACTATGTGATCTGCATTTGCGACGGTCCTCATCCTGTGAGCTATTATAAGAACTGTCTTATTTTTAATAAGTCTTGATAATGCTTCCTGGATCGCTGTCTCATTCTCTGCATCAAGAGAAGCCGTAGCCTCATCAAGCAGAATGACCGGTGCATCCTTTAAAAAGGCTCTTGCGATCGATATCCTCTGTCTCTCTCCTCCCGAAAGCTCACTTCCGTTCTCCCCGATAAAGGTGTCATACTTTTCAGGGAGTTGTTCTATGAATTGTTCGCAATTAGCCAGTTTGGCCGCTTCCATGACATCTTCGTCCGTTGCTCCCTTTCTGCCTATCCGTATATTTTCCATAACGGAATTGTTAAAGAGTGTTACATCCTGAAACACTATGGAATAATTCTTAAGTAATGTCTCGGGATCTATCAGTGATATATCTTCACCGCCCAAGGTGATCCTGCCCTCATTTACATCCCAGAATCTGGCCGCAAGTCTTGATATTGTTGTCTTTCCTCCCCCCGAAGGACCGATAAGAGCCGTAACCTGTCCCTGCCTGGCCGTAAAGCTTACATCAGTAAGAACATCAGTGTCATCGGAGTATTTAAATCCCACATGTTCAAATGTGATATCATAACCATTATTCTTTAATTCCTCAGTTCCTGTCTGGACTTCTGCAGATAGAACCTCATCGAGTCTTTCACACTGGATACCGCAGGCGATGATCGCGGCAAAGTTCTGAAGAGTGATCTGCATTGGATCATAAAGCCTTGCCACAAGCATAAGAAACATAAAGAAAGTCAGCAGAGATATCTCACCTTTTGCAAACAGAGCTCCACCGACAACTGCCGTAGTTCCTATACCGATCTTAAGAATTATAGCCGCCGAATTGACATAAACTGCCATCTTCAGCTCTGTAAACAGAGCCATTTTCTCAACGTTTTTGATCTTATCGTCCAATTCATCCATATAAAGATCCTGTGCATTATTAGCTCTCAGATCCCTTATGGATTCCAGGCATTCCTGGATTCCGTCTGTCATTGTAAGCTTTACTGCCGAATTCTTCCTGATAGCATTTTTCTCAGCCCCGGAACAGGTGATTATGATGATAAACGCCACCGGAATGACCCAAAAGCTTGCAAGCACCATTCTAAAATCAAAGGCAAAAAACAGGCTGATGCCTACCAGACTTACAGATATCAAAGCGCCGATAAGCTCCGGTATCCAGTGGCTTGATGCTGTTTCGATCTGAGCACAGTCTCCCATGATGTTAGTCGTAAGATCCGCTATGTTCTTCTTCCCGAAATAAGAAAGCGGGAGCTTTCTTAATTTTTCTGCTATGGCCGTCCTTCTTACCCCGCTTTCCCTGTAGGTCGTTAGAAATGTTGCATTATACTGAATAAAATTCGTCACTGCTGTGAGAAAGATAACCAGAATGGATGTTGTCGCATAGAAGGGAACACGTTCTTTCGTAAGTGTCCCGTCAAGCAGATCCTTTATCAGACTGTAAAGAATTCCGGCCGGCATCATCAGCACTATATTTGTAATAGCCACACAGATACAGGCTCTTATCATATCCTTAGCGCCCTGTGTTGATAGCGCATACTTGTGTTTTAATCTTTCTGTCATTATCATGCACCTACCTTCCACTCAACAGATCTTATATATTCATCAAACATACGCTTATATAATCCGTTATTCTTCATAAGCTCATCATGCTTTCCACTTTCCACACACCTACCGTCATCAAGGACTATTATCCTGTCTGCGTTCATAACAGTGCTTAACCTGTGAGCGATCATTATAAGTGTCTTCCCCTTTGACAGCTCTTCAAAAGCCGCCTGTACCTTTGACTCGTTATCCGGGTCTGCGAAGGCTGTAGCTTCATCGAGTATAAGGATCGGTGCATCCTTAAGTACTGCTCTTGCTATAGTTATCCTCTGCTGTTCACCTCCGGAAAGATATGTGCCTTTCTCTCCTATGACCGTATGAATGCCATTTGGAAGTTTCTCTATGATATCCATACATTGAGCCTTTAAAAGCGCATCCAGTACTTCTGCTTCATTAGCATCCGGTCTTGCCAGGCGTACATTTTCAAGTATCGACTTCTTAATAAGCCTGCTGTCCTGAAATACAAAGGAAACCTTTTTCATCAGCTCATCTGAAGGAATATCTTTAACATTGACCCCGCCAAAAAGTATCTCGCCGTCATTTACGTCAAAGAAACGCACCATCAGTTCAGCTAGCGTCGTCTTGCCTGATCCCGACGGTCCGACGAGCGCAACATGCTCTCCCTCTGCGATCTTAAGAGAAACATTTTTAACCGCATCTTTTGTTGCATCCTTATAGCGGTAGGATACATTCTTCAGCTCTACACTGTTATCATCCGGCACTTTTCCATTTCTGTTCTCTGTAAGCGGTTCTATATCCATTATGGACTCCACCCGCTTAAGAGCATCTATGAGTGTCATTTCAGCTTCGCCTGAATATGCCACTTTGGTAAGTGCAACAGTTATAAGCGGTGTAACGATTATGTAATACATGATGTTAAGTATCAACCCGGCCGTTACCCCATCCTTTGAAAAGGAAAAGGCAGCTATCACAATAAATACAAAGATTGCATTTATACAGGTCATAAAGGCCGTCATAGGCAATCTGAGCATCAGAGTATAATCCTTTGCCCATTTACCGAATCCGTCAATGGCTTCCTTGAACCTCTTAAATGAATGAACAGTCTGACCAAAAGTCTTTACTACAGGGATTCCCCTGACGTATTCGGTTGCCTCGGAGCTCATCGTATCAAGAGCATTCTGATATTCCTTCATCTTCTCCTGCATTCCCTTTCCCATCATGGACATCATGCATAAAAATCCTATAAATGCAGGTATCATGCATAAAAGACCGATTTTAAAGTTAAATGCAAAGATAAGTACAAGCAGTCCGACCGGAGTTATTGCTGCAACAGCCTTATCCGGCAGCTGATGAGCTATAAATGTTTCGGTCGCTGCCGTGGAGTCATTTACTATACGTCTGATCTTTCCGGTTCCATCTTCATCAAATACACCGAGCGGAAGTGTAATTATCCTTCTCATCAGTGAACTTCGCATATTAGCCTGTACCCTGAATGCCGCAATATGTGTGCATAAGAGTGCTGCAATATATATGAGCAGGGATATTACCGTAAGTAATACAGCCTGCCACGCATAGTGACCGATCTGTGTTGTATTCTCGCCATTAACTGCTATACTTATGATTTTCCACAGATCATAGTAGGGTATCAGCACGATTATAGCGCTGACTGCTGCTAAAAACCTTCCAAGAGTGATCAGTTTTTTGTGACCTTTGGCATACTCACCGATCAGCCTCATATGATCAAAATCATTTTTCTTGCCCAACTTTTTCTCCTCCTGATTCCTGTATGATCTCTATATTAACCGCCCAAAGGCGGATAAAGCAGTTGATTTTGGTTAGCTATCGCTAACCGAGGATTGATAACTAACAACATTAAAAAAGAGCCTTACGGCTCTTTAATTTAACCCCATTATCCTCTTCCATCCCGGCATGAAGAATTCCTGAATGGTATTTAAATATTTTTCAATTTTATTTTCTTCACAGTTATGTATGATCGGTTCAAAACAGGCTGTCAGGTATGCCGAGAGCAGCATATGTAATTCCTCCTCATCAACATCGATGACC
>JAILEM010000226.1 GCA_024687745.1 Lachnospiraceae bacterium | reverse complement strand
GCATCTGGGAATGGATTATGAGAAGGCTCTTGCCATGTGGGACGGATTTATCGTTCAATATTTCGGTACAGATGACGAAAAACAGACGGAGTATTACAAAAATGTGATCGCAGATTTCGGATTATACCAGTCAATGATCTCCAGAGGAGCCGACCCCAGCTGGCCTGAAGAGATGATGCCCGTACTTATGCAGAATATCAGGGATGTCGTTCTTCCCATTGTAGACAGGGTAACAGCGGGAGAGATGCCGTTTTGAACAATTTAAATGTTATTAAAAGGAAAATATGAACAGAAAAAATATACCTAAAAATAATATCATGACAGACATCTTTAAGGAGATGTTATTTATACAGATAATGGCAGTGATCACAGCCACAATAGGTTCGGTCGTTGATGGTATCGTGATCGGAAATTTCCTTGGCAGAGAGGCAATGGCTGCATTCAGTATAGCGAGTCCGTTTTTCGTCTTTTTGTCCTGCTTCTCGAACATGGTGGGAAACGGTGCACAGTCACTTGGCGGAAGGCAGCTTGGCAGGGGTGATAAGGACGCCTTAAACGGCACGTTTTCGCTGACCGTTCTGACGGTGATAATATTCGGGCTGATCGTATTTTTGATCGCATACATTTTTAACGGGCAGATAGCAGTCTTGCTGGGTGCCGATGAACATACAAAGAGCGATGTGGCTGATTACATTAAGGGTCTTTCCTACGGTGTCCTGCCTATCATGCTAAACGGTCCGATCATGAGGTTTCTGCAGCTGGATAAAGCCCAGAAATTTTCATTCCTCGGGGTAGTGGTGATGACCGTTACAGACATATGCGGTGACCTGCTTAATGTTTTTGTGTTTAAAAAGGGAATGCTTGGTATGGCAGCCGCAACCAGTGTGGGATATTATTCGGCGGTTTTACTTTTAGTCCTTCATTTCTTCGGTAAGAATGCGGAATTAAAGTTTGAGACTGCAAAGATAAGGGTAGGTGAACTTAAGGATATCATAGTGATCGGACTTCCCACTGCAATAGGGCAGGTATGTACGGTTTTAAAAACACTGTGTTTAAACAGGATATTCCTGGCTCTTGCCGGGACA
Source organism: Lachnospiraceae bacterium (assembly GCA_024687745.1). GTDB lineage: Bacteria > Bacillota > Clostridia > Lachnospirales > Lachnospiraceae > UBA2868. Next base: position 3,611 of record JAILEM010000226.1, on the reverse strand, counting down.
ATGTTCGTTGCTGCATTTGCCGGACAGAATACGATCTCTACTCTGCTTGTTTCAGTCAGTGTGGGCTTTGGTATGACTACACTTCTCATCTGCAGCGTTTTGACAGGTGAAGAGGACAGGACCTCCCTGGTACTGACACTTAAGGATTCTCTTAAATTCAGTGTCCTGATAAATGCGATCATAGCGGTGCTTGTGATAATATTTGCGGATTTCCTGGCTTCCCTGTTTGGAAAAGGAGATATCGAAATAAGGACATTATCAGCAAGAATACTGAGGATCTACGCGCTCAGCCTGCCTATAAACATAATTAACGTTAACCTGCAGAACTTTTTCCAGAGCATGAAAAAAACAGTACTGGTCAATGTTATCTGCGTTTTTAATAATTTCGGATTTGCAGTATTATTTGCGCTCATATTACCCCTGATCGCAGGTAGAGACTCTGTGTGGTTTATGTTTCCGCTTGCGCAGACAGCTACACTTATAATGATCATTTTGATCTCCGCTGTTCACAATCGTGGAATACCAAAGAGCTTTGAGGATTTTCTGATGCTTGACAGTGACTTTGGAGTATTGGAGGATAACCGTCTGGATATTGCGATCGATGATAAGGATATGGTTGTGGGGGTTTCCGAAGAAATAGTCTCGTTTTGCAAGGATCATGGCGTTGATAAAAGACGAAGTAATCTGTCGGGACTGGCGGTAGAAGAAATGGCGGGAAATATCGTAAAGCATGGTTTTGAAAATATAAAGAAGGATCTGATCGAAATCAGGGTCGCATACAAGGATGATACGATAAGGATCAGAATACGCGACAACTGTAAGGCTTTTAATCCTCCCGATCATATCAGGATGCTTGATGATGAAGATATGACTCATAATATAGGGATACGTATGGTCTCAAAAACAGCACGCAGCTTTAATTACCAGAGCACATTTAAATTAAATATTCTGACTATTGAAATGTAGATAAAACATATTACAGGACAGGATGATAAGTATGAGAGGATAAGAAGGAGGTATAGCAGATGGCGGAAGAAAATCGGGAAAGATATAAGGTATCGGTTGTGACTCCCTGCTATAAGATCGATATGGATCTGTTTGTCAAATGCTTTGAGAGTCTTAAGGATCAGACTATAGGGTTTGATGAGATCGAATGGGTCATAGTCTCACATAACAGCAGTGACGAACAGTACGATAAGATCAGAGAGATCGTTAAAGCTAATGATAATATCAGGGTTTATAAGCTTGATAATGACCGCCATACTCCGTCGAGTCCGAGAAATCACGGTATAGACAGGGCAACCGGAAAATATGTGGGATTTCTGGATGCAGATGATACATATTATCCCGGAGTCGTCGAAGAGTGTTACAGAGTGCTTGAAGAGGAAAATGCGCAGATGGTGAGCTTCAGGATGGACACGGATTCCGATGATGATTCCAATCTTGTTGTAAAGCAGTTCAGCCTTCTTGATCAGACCAAAAGAAAGATCGTTCTTGAAAAGGGAAATTATGACCAGACTAAGGTTATAAACGGCCCGGGGTTGATGATCACAACAAAGTTATATGAGCTTGATTTTTTGAATTCCCATGGAATAAGGTTTGATGAGGATGTGCCTTTTGCCGAGGATAATCTTTTTAATCTTCACGTATTTGCGAATATGAAGAAGGTTGTCATTCTTCCTCAGCTTATCGGTTACAGGTATTTTCTGAACGGAGGAAGCCTTGTTCAGTCTTTTGACAGGAAGGAGGAGGATATCTGGCCCATAGCGATAGGGGTGAGCAGGATATGTGAGACAGGTCTTTCGTATGGTCTGTACATGAACAGTGTCATGTGCAGTGTATTCGGATATCTGAGCGCTGTTTTGATCACGTCTAAAGATATCTCTTTCGAATTCAGGGAAAAGGTGTCTGAGCTTCTTACTCCGTATATCCGGTTTTTGGAGCCTGTTAAACCATCCAAAATGGAAAGAGCGGAGACAGCCAGAATGCTTAATGTATTGCCTAAAATAGTGATCGCCAAACCCAGGCTGATGAGTAAGGTTCATGAGATTATGAAAAAGCTTGGTGTCAATATGGAAACTATAATAAAGAAAAATACATAGGAGGAGATCATATGAAGGCAAACCAGATAAATGATAAACTTATGCTGATCCTGCAGGATAATAAGGATTGCGACTTTGGCATGGGCAGGGATTTTCGATATATAAAGATCGTTAACGGATTTCGCTATCTTTGTCCGGTATCGGGATATGATGATCTTGCTCCTCTTATAGAACTGACAACACGAATAGGTGAGACAGGTATATACACGTCTCATCAGCTCATCGGGTACAGTCTGACATCAGGAACAACAGGAGTTCCAAGGTATATCCCCTGCACTCAAAAGCATGTTGAGGATTATAAGAAGGAATTTCTGGATATTGTTGAGAATGAAAGGACAATGCTGCTTTTAGAGAGTCTCCCCAGGAACAGGAAATTTACGGATGATGTATACCTTGATTCGATATCCGGTATTATGCTCCAGAGTCTGAAAAAGAAGTTTAAGCAGCTTAATATCGTCAATCCCGAACCTCTTGTGTATATAAACGAGGATATCGATTCGGAATATCTAAGGGCCTTTTTTGCCCTGAAAGACGCGTCAATCACACAGATATTTGCGCCATTTTGCTGGGGAGTTGTCAATTTCTTTGATGTGATAAGGAATAACTGGGATACCCTTCTTAATGATATAGGTAAAGGAAGTATAGATCCATCCGTTAAAATGCCCGAAGAGCTTAGAAATAAGCTTGAAGAATATATTAAGCCGGAGGCTAAGCGTGCTGAAGAATTAAGGGCACTGTATAACGGGGAGTTTTTTGCCGGAGCATGGGTAGAAAAGGTATGGCCGAAGATGAAAAGGGTCATCGCCGGAGGAAGCGGGAGCTTTTCGATATACGCAAGAAGAATGAAACGCCATTTGGGAAATATTGTACATAATAATGGCTTATATGCAGCATCGGAGGGAGTTATAGGAAGGGCCCTTAAGGATGGTTCGGATATATATACGCTGGCAGATAATTCATTATTCCTGGAATTTCTTCCCGTAAACGGGGGATCCGTAGAGCCGCTTCTGGCGGATGAACTGGAGAAGGGAAGGGATTACAGAGTGATAGTTACCAATAATTCCGGACTTTACCGCTATCAGATGGGAGATGTGATAAGGGTAACGGATAATAAAGACGGAGTTCCCGAATTTAAGATAGCCTACCGGGAAGCACAGACTGTTACGATCTGTGATACGCTGATAACAGAAGAGGATATTTTCGAGGCGGTCTGTGCGATCGAGGATAAGACAGGCATTGCTGTTGCCGACTATACCTTCGGGGCAGAAGATGATATGTGCAGGATCTTTTTGGAACCTGAAGAGGATGCGGATAATATGAAAAGATTCTCTGATGTTTCTTTGGATGAAATAACAGAAACCGTACAGAGATCGCTGCAGAAAAAAAACACAGTGATCAAATGCAGAATACTCATTTCCGAGCCCCAGACACAGCTTCTTTACAGAGATCAGAGAAGGTATAGGGAAATAACGGCCTTAGACCAGATCAAGCCGGTGCGTTTGCTTGATA
>JAILEM010000217.1 GCA_024687745.1 Lachnospiraceae bacterium | reverse complement strand
GCTTGCAGACAGGTGCTTACAGACAGGATACTGATACTGCAGCAGGATCCGAAATATATGACATAAACAGAAGCTTAAGCGGATAAACGTATTCAGGCAAAAGGGAGATTGAAAATGAAAACAGAGTCAGTAAAGAGAATTTCTTCGATAGTGGTATTTGTCCTGGCACTTATCACTGTCGCCTGCTATATAATGAATGGAATGAGAAATGAGTACGGAGTGCTATCGACCGATAACATGATAGCGGCGATGGCTTCTGCAGAGAGCGGTACGATAGTTAACAGAGGATTCTGGTACGGTTACAACATGCCATTTAACATTTCACTCATTATGACTGTGCTAGTCAAGTTGATCGGAACGGATTTTTCTGTCGTAAAAATTTCGATGCTGATCTTTCTGATAATTTTTACTGTTCTTTTGATTTTTTTGTTCAAAAGTCTCAAAATCGGCAATGAAGAAACACTTGTTTCAACGTCTTTTGTTCTCCTGTTATTTATGAGCTCGGAAATAACAAGGACTGCCCTTTTTTCGCATACCACATATTATCTCGTTTCCTTTATGGGTCTGTGCCTTATTTATATAGTGCTTGGAATGCCCGAAATCACAGAGGAAAATAAGATAACAGATGAAAAGACGGATGGTAATGAAGATAAGAGAAAAAAGTACTATATTAAGCCGGTACTCTTGTTTGTTATTACAACAGTCTGCTGCATAAACGGCAGCCATATAATCGAGGGATTAATAATACCACTTGTTATCGCAATGTTGATCAAATGGGTCATTTCCGGCATTTTTACTGAAAACAGTGACGAAAATGATCAATATAAACTGAAAGAGAGTAGAAAATTCCTGTTTACAGCTGCTTTAATAATCGTAGGATCCGTATTCGGAATTCTTATAAGAAGGAAATTTTTCGGTAATATTTATTATGACGGGGCACTTGGCCGGTTTACCGATTACGGTTCGTGGTTTTTTAAGGAAAAGGGCTTTTTCGGGCAGTGGGTGGTACTTTTTACCGGCAGGGTGAATGATGTTACGAACATGATGTCGGCAGAAGGGATATTTGTGATGCTCCATTATCTGACTGCCATAGTCATACTTATTTTACCGATCTTTGCCACACTGTATTATAAAAGATATGATAATGAACTTGCCAGACTCTTCATTATAAATTACTGGTCATCCTTTCTTGTAACTTATATGATCTTCTCATTGGGCTATGCACAGAAGGATGAGTGGAGGCTTATAGGACTTGCTCTTATGGCTGTATGTACAGACTGTGTATTTTTAAGTGCTGTTATGAAGGATAACATAACACTTAGGCAGATAGCGGCTATCCCCTTATTAATACTTGCTTTCAGCGCTCTTTTGAATATTATAATAACATATGCTTTTGTAAAAACCGAAAATCCTGAAAATGAGATCATAAGCTTTCTTGATGAGCATTCTCTTGACTATGGATATGCTTCTTTTGATACCTCAGCCAATGTCATCACTGTTTTATCGGGGGATAAGATCAGGGTAAGACCTATAGAGATACATGAAGATGGGACCTACAGGATAGAAAGATTCGATAATGAATTTTCCTGGTATGATGATGAACCCGAAACGGAAAGGTATTTTGTCATCCTAAACAATGATGAGATGAACAGTCTGTCTTCCACTCTTGGTTCAAATGCCGTTGAGAGCATCGATATTCCCGATGGTTGTATATGGGTATTTGATAACAATATATTTACAGAGGGTCAGCCTGTATACAACTAGATGTCGGGCCTTTTAAATCTTTGGATTCTTAACCTTTATATTTATAATAATTTTCGTAGGTATATCTTAAATTATATTGATTTTGTTTCCTATATATGTGTAATATTATCTGATGGATATAATTTAATAAAGGCACAGAGATTTTAAGGATGGTCTAAGAGCGATCTACTGTATATGGAAGTACAGATGAAGTGTTTATCATGCGTGATTTGATAATAAAAAGCATTTATGATATTATTTTTAAGGTTTGATTTTACTATCGATTTCAGGATCGGATAAAGATGGATTTTAACACAGGAAGATTAGATTCAAATAAGAATAGCGGTTCCGGGAAACGAAAAGCCAGGTCTGTTCAGGATATGATAGGATCTGATTATTCCGCGGGAAATGAAAAAAAATCGTCGCCCCGGATCAAGAGCGGTTACTCGGGTCCTTATAAGCAAAGGACAGGTCCCATAACCTGGAATACTTCTCCTCTTCCGGAGACAAAGTCTTTAAAAAAGACAGAGGGAAGGTTTGTCGGAAGGACAGGAAACACCGGGAAGATCGTACTTCCGGAGAGTGACAGGGATACAAGAGATGCTGCGATAAGGCAGAAAGACGCTTATATAGCACCGGGTTCGAGGGCATCCCGTCAGAAAAGTGCAGCGGCAAGGGGAGACATATCCTCTTACGTATGGATGATATATACCGGAGTACTTCTGATCTGTCTGATAGTTTCTATTATAGTTTATCTTGTTGGCGGAGGGTCTTCTGGTTCATCTTCGACTTCCTCCAAAAAGCTCGATTCAAAGCTTATGAATCTCTATGATGAGCTTAATTCGATAACTACTTCCGAAGGAATAGTCAATGATCTTGTATCCGGATATGTCACCGGAGAAGGATATTCCGGAAGTAAGGATGAGGTTGTGGGGACATCGACATCCACTATCGTGGGGGCTACGAGTGCAGATCAGGTGCAGACAACAAATCCTGACGGTACGATAGCTACCACAAACGGACCGGATGCGGAATCCGGTGTTACATCATCCGGAATACCAATGGTACTGGACAGTGGAGGCGGTATGGAGGGTTATACTTCTGCGACATCTCATTCAGAACTTGTAACTCAGCTTGAGAGTGCGCTTTCATCGGGAGATACTGCCTTTGTGGGCTCTAAGCTTTCATATAAGGATGATTACGGAGAGCTTACAGGCTATCCTGAATCCGTAGTGGAACATTTTACCTCTTATATGGCTTCGAATGCCGAAAAGAGAGCTGATTTTATCAAGAACATTACCTCCGAGAGTCATTCGGCCACTAACGGATCTGCTTATATAGCGGTACTTCAGCCAATACAGTTTGTGGTAAACATGGGTTATGACGAAACAACTGTCAGTGTTGAGGGATTTGGTGACCAGGTGGTAAATAACGGACAGCAGGCTATAATAAAGCCCCTTCTGCCCTGTATGTATACAGTTACAATGACAAATTCAGCCTGGGGGGCACCTGTTGTAAGAGAGGTTGAGGCAAATATGAGTGAACAGACCCTTAACCTGAATGTAAAATAAAAGGAATGAAGGATACGGAATCCGGAAGAAAAATTTAACATAAAAGGTTTAAAAGAAACTGCCTGTCAGCTGACAGGCAGTTTTGTATATTTTTTTCCCATTTTTTAAACTTATAATTTTTTTATAAACTTGTTGACATTTATATTTGCAGGATGTATATTTGTATCGTTGATTAGCACTCAACTAAAATGAGTGCTAACAAATTTAAAAGAGTAATAATGACAGTAGGAGGCGTATATTATGACATTAAAACCATTAGGCGACAGAGTAGTATTAAAACAGTTAGAAGCTGAGGAAACAACCAAGTCCGGTATCGTGCTTCCCGGTAACAGTAAGGAAAAGCCCCAGCAGGCTGAGATAATAGCAGTCGGACCCGGAACCGTTGTCGACGGAAAGGAAGTAAAGATGGAGGTTTCCGTAGGACAGAAGGTTATCTATTCCAAGTATGCAGGAACAGACGTTAAGCTTGATGATGAAGAGTATATCATTGTAAAACAGAGCGATATACTTGCAGTTGTAGAATAATAAATAATAATTGTAAGGAGGCCTTGAATTATGGCAAAAGAGATCAAATACGGCGCTGAAGCCAGAAAAGCATTGGAATCAGGTGTTAACCAGTTAGCTAATACAGTAAGTGTAACCCTTGGACCTAAGGGAAGAAATGTAGTTCTTGACAAGACATACGGAACACCCCTTATCACAAACGATGGTGTAACGATCGCTAAGGAGATAGAGCTTGAGGATCCGTTCGAGAATATGGGAGCACAGCTTGTTAAGGAAGTTGCAACAAAGACAAATGATGCAGCCGGAGACGGAACCACAACAGCTACAGTGCTTGCACAGGCTATGGTATCAGAGGGTATCAAGAACTTAGCTGCAGGAGCTAACCCCATCATCATGAGAAAGGGTATGAAGAAGGCTACTGACTGTGCTATCGAAGCTATCAAGAGAATGTCCAGCGAGGTTAACGGAAAGAACCATATCGCAAGGGTTGCAGCAATATCTGCAGGAGACGATGAGGTAGGAAATCTTGTTGCCGATGCAATGGAAAAGGTTTCAAAGGACGGAGTTATCACTATAGAAGAATCAAAGACGATGCTCACAGAGCTTGATCTTGTAGAAGGTATGCAGTTTGACAGAGGATATATCTCAGCTTATATGGCAACGGATATGGATAAGATGGAAGCTACACTTGAGAATCCTTATATCCTTATCACAGATAAGAAGATCTCAAATATCCAGGATATCCTTCCCTTACTTGAGCAGATCGTACAGGCAGGAGCAAAGCTTCTTATAATCGCTGAGGATATTGAGGGTGAAGCACTTACAACTCTTATCCTTAACAAATTAAGAGGAACCTTCTCTGTAGTAGGTGTCAAGGCTCCCGGCTATGGCGACAGAAGAAAGGCAATGCTTGAGGATATCGCTATCCTTACAGGCGGACAGGTTATCACAGATGATCTTGGTCTTGACCTTAAGGAAGCTACGATGGAGATGCTCGGACGTGCAAAATCCGTTAAGGTTCAGAAGGAAAACACTGTTATAGTAGACGGTGAGGGTGATAAGAAGGCAATAGAGGCAAGAATATCACAGATCAAGAACCAGATAGAGGAGACAACCTCTGATTTCGATAAGGAAAAGCTTCAGGAAAGACTTGCAAAACTTGCAGGCGGAGTTGCGGTTATCAGAGTCGGTGCAGCAACAGAGACTGAGATGAAGGAAGCCAAGCTTCGTATGGAGGATGCTCTTGCAGCAACAAGGGCAGCAGTTGAAGAAGGTATCATCGCAGGCGGCGGATCTGCATACATCCATGCAGAGAAGGATGTTGAGAAGCTTGCAGATACACTTGAGGGTGATGAGAAGACCGGTGCCAAGATAATCCTTAAGGCTCTTGATGCTCCTCTTTTCCACATTGCAGCCAATGCGGGACTTGACGGATCTGTTATCATCAATAAGGTTAAGGAATCCAAGGA
>JAILEM010000216.1 GCA_024687745.1 Lachnospiraceae bacterium | reverse complement strand
ACTTATCAACAAATTAACAAATACTAATAATAATATAATTAAAAAAATATATATTATAATAAGCTTCTTAGATAGAAATTTATAATTAAAAAGATGAGGAAAGGAAAATATTATGAAAATAATATGTGAAAAATCAGAAATATTAAAAGGTATAAGAACAGTAAGTAAAGCTGTTTCAGTTAAATCTTCAATGTCAATAATAGAATGTATCCTTATAGAATGTTCTGATGATGAGATAAAACTGACAGCCAATAATATGGAATTTGGTATAGAAACAAAGATTAAAGGAACAATTGAAGAAAAGGGTGTTGTAGCTTTAGAAGCAAGGATCCTTCAGGAGATAATCAGCCATCTTTCAGAAAGTGATGTTACCATAACAACTGACAGTAATAATCTTACTACAATAGTTTGTGAAAAATCAAAGTTTAATATAGTAGGAAGACCAGGAGATGATTTTCCAGTTCTTCCGGATGTTGAAAAGAATGAACCCCTGATCATTTCTGAATATTCATTTAAGGAAATAGTAAAACAGACATATTTCTCTGTTTCTGAGAGTGAAAGCAATAAGATGATGTCAGGTGAACTTATAGAGATCAATAATAATAAGATGACAGTTACATCACTTGACGGACACAGGATATCAATAAGAAAAATAGAATTAAACTATGATCATGAGGATATGAAGGCTGTTGTTCCCGGAAAGACACTTAATGAAGTGACAAAGATAATATCCGGAGATACTGATAAGGATATTGAGATATACTTTACAGATAAACATCTTTTATTTGAATTTGATGAGACAAGAGTTGTTTCAAGGATAATAGAAGGTGAATATTTTAAAGTAAATCAGATGCTTTCAAATGATTATGAAACAAAATTTGATATTAATAAAAAGAGTTTTACGGAATGCATAGAAAGATCCACTCTTTTAGTTAAAGAGGGTGATAAAAAGCCGATAATTATTGATATAACCGATGAAAATATGGAATTAAAGATCAATTCCACAATAGGTTCACTTGATGAAAACATAGATATAGAAAAAGAGGGAAGGGATATAAAGATAGGATTCAATCCAAAATTCCTGATAGAAGCATTAAGGGTAATAGATGAAGAGGTTATAACTGTTTATATGGTCAATCCAAAAGCACCCTGTATAATAAAGGATGAAAAAGAAAGCTATATTTATCTCATATTGCCTGTTAATTTTAATACTATAAACTGATCATAAGATGATGTCGCCATGGATATTGTTAAGATAAAAGATGAAAATATAAAGCTGGGTCAGCTGCTTAAGCTTTCTGGTCTTGTAGATTCCGGTCTTGAAGCAAAAATAGTTATAAATCAGGGAAAAGTAAAGGTTAATGAAGAGATCATTGTTCAGAGAGGAAAGAAAATTTTTCCCGGTGATATAGTGATCTACGATAATAAGACAATAAAAGTAGAAAACTGATATGAATATAAGATCTATTGAATTAAATAATTTCAGAAATTATGAATATCTTCTCGTAAAGTTCGATGAAGGTGTAAATATCCTTTATGGTGATAATGCCCAGGGTAAGACCAATATCCTTGAATCCATATATATGTTTGGAAACACAAGATCACACAGAGGATCAAAGGATAAGGAAATAATAAAGTTTAATGAGACAGAGTCTCATATGAGAGCTCTTTTTGATAAAAACAATGTAAATTATCAGATAGATATGCATCTCAGAAAAGAAAAATCAAAAGGGATAGCCGTAAACGGGGTAAAATTAAAAAAGGCTACCGAGCTTTTGGGCATTGCAAATATCATTCTTTTTTCACCTGAGGATCTTTCTATTATAAAAAACGGCCCGTCAGACAGAAGAAGATTTGTCGATACTGAACTATGTCAGCTTGATAAGGTATATCTTTATAATCTTTCTAATTACAATAAAATAGTTAATCAGAGAAATGAACTATTAAAGGATATACAGTTTCATCCTGAGCTTACAGATACTCTGGATGTATGGGATTCTCAGCTTGTTTCACTTGGTACAAAGATAATAGACAGAAGAACATTATTCATAAATCAGCTAAATGAGATAATATATGAAATTCATAAAAATCTTTCCGGTGACAGGGAAAAGCTTACGATAAAGTATGAACCCAATATAGAAATAATCGATTATGAGGGAAAGATAAAAAGAAACAGGGTTAAGGATATAAAATTTAAACTAACATCAGTTGGTCCGCACAGAGATGATTTTATATTTAATATAAATGATATAGATGTAAAAAAATACGGATCCCAGGGTCAGCAGAGAACAGTAGCATTATCTTTAAAATTAGCTGAAATAGAGCTTGTAAAAAGGATAGCCGGGAGCACCCCGATACTGTTACTTGATGATGTTTTATCAGAGCTTGATTCAAACAGACAGAATTATCTTTTAAACAGTATAGAGGGAGTACAGACAATAGTAACCTGTACCGGTCTTGATGAATTTATAAATTCAAGGATAAAGATAGATAAGATATTCAGGATAGTAAACGGTACTGCAACAAGAGAAAACTAAATGCTTGGAGGCATATATGTTAGATAAAGATGAGATAACAAATGTTGAAAAGGAATATGGTGCCGATCAGATACAGATACTTGAAGGACTTGAAGCGGTAAGAAAAAGACCCGGAATGTATATTGGAACAACTTCACTAAGAGGTCTTCATCATCTTGTATATGAAATTGTGGATAACTCTGTGGATGAAGCCCTTGCAGGTTATTGTGATACCATAACCGTTGATATAAACAAAGATAATTCCATTACCGTTATCGATAACGGAAGGGGTATACCTGTAGGTATAAATCATAAGGCCGGAATACCTGCCGTTGAAGTTGTATTTACAGTTCTCCATGCCGGAGGTAAATTCGGCGGTGGAGGATATAAGGTATCCGGAGGTCTTCACGGAGTAGGTGCTTCTGTAGTTAACGCATTGTCAAACTGGCTTGAAGTAAGGATATTCCATGAAGGTCATGTTTATATGCAAAGATATGAAAGAGGACATGCGATCAAACCTCTTGAGATAATAGAAGACTGTGATAAAGATAAAACAGGAACTATGGTTACCTTTATGCCGGATGATACGATCTTTGAAGAAACAGTATTCGATTTTGATACATTAAAGCAAAGACTCAGGGAAATGGCTTTTCTTACAAAAAACCTTAAAATAGTATTAAGGGATTTAAGAGAAGATGAAGTAAGGGAAAGAGAGTTTCATTATGCCGGAGGTATAAAGGAATTTGTAACTTATCTTAACAGAAGTAAGACTGCATTATATGAAGATGTTATCTACTTTGAAGGTATGAGGGAAAATGTTTATGTAGAAGTAGCAATGCAGCATAATGATTCATATAACGAAAGTGTTTTCAGTTTTGTTAATAATATTAATACCCCTGAAGGAGGAACACATCTTACAGGCTTCAGAAATGCCATAACAAAAACTTTTAATGATTATGCAAGAAATAATAAGCTTTTAAAGGACAGTGAACAGAATCTTTCAGGTGATGATATAAGAGAAGGTCTTACAGCTATAGTATCCGTTAAGATCGAAGAGCCCCAGTTTGAAGGACAGACAAAACAGAAGCTTGGAAACAGTGAAGCAAGAACAGCCGTAGATTCGCTTGTAAGTGAGCAACTTACATATTTTCTTGAACAGAATCCCGTTATTGCCAAGCAGATCTGTGAAAAATCGATACTTGCACAAAGAGCAAGAGAAGCAGCAAGAAAGGCAAGGGATCTTACAAGAAGAAAAACAGCTTTGGAGGGTCTTGCTCTTCCCGGCAAGCTTGCGGATTGTTCAGATAAAAATCCTGAAAACTGCGAGATATTCATAGTTGAGGGAGACTCTGCAGGAGGCAGTGCAAAAACAGCCAGGAGCAGGGCAACTCAGGCAATACTTCCGCTCAGGGGAAAGATCCTTAATGTTGAGAAAGCAAGACTTGATAAAATATACAGTAATGCTGAGATAAAAGCCATGATCACGGCCTTTGGAACAGGTATTCACGATGATTTTGATATAAGTAAGCTCAGATATAATAAGATAATAATAATGACGGATGCCGATGTTGACGGTGCTCATATAGCTACACTCATGCTTACTTTTATTTACAGGTTCATGCCCGATCTTATAAAGGAGGGTCACGTATTTTTGGCACAGCCTCCTTTATATAAGCTTGAAAAGAACAAAAAGGTCTGGTATGCATACAGTGATGATGAATTAAACAAGATACTCACAGAGGTAGGCAGGGATAATAATAATAAGATACAGAGATACAAAGGTCTTGGAGAAATGGATGCGGATCAGCTCTGGGAAACAACTATGGATCCTGAAAGCAGGGTACTTTTAAAGGTTACCATGGATGAAGAATCAAATTCGGAACTTGACCTTACATTTACAACTCTTATGGGAGATAAGGTAGAACCAAGAAGAGAATTTATAGAAGAAAATGCGAGATTTGTTAAGAATCTTGATATTTAACAGGAGATTAATAGATAATGGATGACAAAATATTTGATAAAGTCCATGAGGTAGATCTTAAAAAGACTATGGAAAGCTCTTATATCGATTATGCAATGAGCGTTATCGCCGCAAGAGCCCTTCCCGATGTAAGAGACGGATTAAAGCCTGTTCAGAGAAGAGTTTTATATTCAATGATAGAGCTTAATAACGGACCCGACAAACCACACAGAAAATGTGCGCGTATCGTCGGTGATACAATGGGTAAATATCATCCTCACGGTGACAGCTCCATATACGGAGCTCTTGTAAACATGGCTCAGGACTGGTCCATGAGATATACCCTTGTAGACGGACATGGAAATTTCGGATCTGTTGACGGTGACGGTGCTGCCGCAATGAGATATACCGAAGCAAGGCTTTCTAAGATATCAATGGAAATGCTTGCCGATATCAATAAAAATACTGTTGATTTTGTACCGAATTTCGATGAAACGGAAAAAGAACCTTCAGTTTTACCGGGAAGATATCCCAATCTTTTAGTCAATGGTACTACAGGTATAGCTGTAGGTATGGCTACAAATATACCTCCCCATAATTTAAAAGAAGTTATAGCTGCTGTAGTTAAGATAATAGATAACAGGATAGAAGAAGACAGGACAACTGAGATAGAAGAGATCCTTTCAATAATAAAGGGACCTGATTTTCCCACTGGTGCGGAAATCCTTGGAACCAGAGGTATAGATGAGGCCTATAGGACAGGAAGAGGAAAGATAAGGGTAAGGGGTATTACAAATATAGAATCCATGCCCAACGGAAAAAACCGTATCATAATAACGGAGCTTCCCTATCTTGTAAATAAAGCAAGGCTTATAGAAAAGATAGCCGAACTTGTCAAGGATAAAAAGATAGACGGTATAACCGATTTAAGAGATGAGTCGGATCGAGACGGAATGAGGGTTGTGATCGAATTAAGAAGAGATGTGAACCCTAATATAGTATTGAACAGGCTTTATAAGCATACACAGCTTCAGGATACTTTTGGCGTCATTATGTTAGCTCTCGTTAATAATGAGCCTAAGGTAATGAATATTCTTGATATACTCGGTCATTATATAAAGCATCAGGAAGATGTTATAACCAGAAGGACAAAGTATGATCTTAATAAAGCTGAAGAAAGGGCACATATATTAGAAGGTCTTCTTATTGCGCTTGATAATATCGATGAAGTCATAAAGATCATCAGAGCAAGTAAAAATGTCAATGAAGCTAAAGAAGAACTTATTAAAAGATTTGATCTTACGGATGTACAGGCACAGGCTATAGTTGATATGAGACTCCGTGCACTGACAGGACTCGAAAGATCAAAGCTTGAAGAGGAATATGCAGAGCTTCAAAAGAAAATAGAGGAATATAAGGCAATTTTAGGTGATGAAAAACTGCTCTTGGGAGTAATAAAAACAGAGATCAATATTATTTCGGATAAATACGGGGATGACAGAAGAACAAGGATAGGTTACGATGAATCCGATATTTCAACGGAGGATCTGGTTCCCCATGAAAATACAGTTATCGCTCTTACTAATTTAGGTTATGTTAAGAGAATGAGTGTAGACAATTTCAGGGCTCAGCACAGAGGCGGTAAGGGTATTAAGGGTATGTCAACCATAGATGATGATTATATAGAAGATATCCTGATGACATCCACTCATACAAGGCTTTTATTCTTTACAAATCACGGAAGAGTATATATGTTAAAAGCATATGAGATACCGGAATCATCAAGAACTTCCAGGGGAGTGGCTATAATCAATCTCCTGCAGTTAAGTCCCGATGAAAAGATAAGTGCCATGATCCCTACTACAGACTATGATGATGATCATAATCTCTTCATGGTAACCAAAAAAGGAACCGTAAAAAAGACTATGACAACCGAATATTCAAATATAAGGAAGAATGGTCTTATTGCAGTTAATTTAAGAGATGATGATGAGCTTATAGAAGTTAAAACAACATCAAAGGATTCAGATATAATAATAGTTACCAGGCTTGGAATGTGCATAAGGTTTAAAGAGACTGATGTAAGGGCAACAGGAAGATCATCCTTTGGTGTAAGGGGTATCAACCTTACCGATGGAGACGAGGTTGTCGGAATGCAGTTAGATCATCAGGGAGATTCACTGCTGATAGTATCCGAAAAGGGTTACGGTAAGAGAACCTATCTTGATGAATTCAATATCCAGTACAGAGGCGGAAAAGGAGTTAAATGCTATAAGATACTTGAAAAAACAGGAGATGTTGTAGGTATTAAGGCAGTTAATGATGATCATGAGATAATGATGATCACAAATGAAGGTGTTATTATTCAGATTCCTATGCATGATATTTCGGTACTTGGAAGAATTACATCAGGTGTAAAGCTTATGAATCTTGATGATGGTGTTACAATAGCCAAGATCGCCAAGGTAAGGGATAAGATATCAGACGGAAATGTGGAATATGACAGTGTTGATGAGGCTGATGCGAATATAAAGGATCTCTCAGGCGAAGATGATAATATAGTCATAGTTCATGACGAAGTTGAAGTTGATGATGACGAAGAAGACAGTTAAAATCTTTCACTCATTACCCTTTTTTGGGTATTAAGATATCAATTAATTATATTGAAAAGGAGAAAAGATATGAAGAGGATCGGATTATTAACCAGTGGAGGAGATTGTCAGGCTCTTAATGCTGCTATGAGAGGTGTTGTTAAAGCTCTCTGGTTTCAATTAGGAGGAGATCAGGTAGAGATATACGGATTCTATAATGGATACAGAGGACTGATCTACAGTAATTACAAGCTTTTATCTTTTTCTGATTTTTCAGGTATACTGACAAGAGGGGGAACAATACTCGGAAGCTCACGTACACCGTTCAAGACAATAAGAGAACCGGATGAGAACGGAGTAGATAAGGTTTCTGCAATGAAACAGAATTATTATAAGTTAAATCTTGACTGTCTTGTAGTACTTGGAGGTAACGGAACTCATAAGACGGCTAACCTTTTAAGAGAGGAGGGACTGAATGTAATAACGCTTCCAAAGACTATAGATAATGATCTTTGGGGAACGGATATGACATTCGGATTCCAGAGCGCCGTAAATATAGCTACAAATGCAATTGACTGCATACATACGACAGCATCCTCTCACAGCAGGGTTTTCATAGTCGAAGTAATGGGACATAAGGTAGGATGGCTTACATTAAATGCCGGTATCGCAGGAGGTGCCGATATTATACTGATACCTGAGATACCTTATGATATAGATAAGATAGTTGATGCTATCAATATGAGGACAAAGAGAGGCAGCTCATTTACTATCCTTGCGGTAGCGGAAGGTGCTATCTCCAAGGAAAGAGCCGCGATGAGCAAGAAGGAATTAAAGGAAAGTCTTGCAAAGAGTGCTACAAAATACCCTTCAGTTTCTTATGAGATAGCAGCAGAGATAGAAAAAAGAACAGGTCAGGAAATAAGAGTTACAGTTCCCGGACATACACAGAGAGGTGGAAGTCCCTGTCCCTATGACAGAGTTTTTGCTTCAAGACTTGGAACAAAGGCAGCAGAGCTTATAATCAATAATGATTACGGATATATGGTAGGTATCGTTAACAGAGAGATAACAAAGATACCTCTTGAAGACGTAGCCGGAAAGTTAAAATATCTGGAGCCTGATGCTACTATAATCAATGAAGCGAGGATGCTGGGAATAAGCTTTGGTGATTAAGTCAAATGTCATATACAGCATTATACAGAAAATGGCGTCCTGACAAATTTAAAGATGTTAAAGGTCAGGATGCCATTATTAGAACACTGAAAAATCAGATAATATCAGATAGGATAGGTCATGCTTATTTATTCTGCGGAACAAGAGGTACGGGTAAAACAACTGTAGCCAAGATATTTGCCAGAGTAGTAAACTGTGAAAATCCTAAAGACGGAGAACCCTGCGGAGAATGTGCTTCCTGCAGGGCTATTCTCAATGGAAGCGCCATGAATGTCATAGAGATGGATGGTGCTTCAAATAACGGGGTTGAAGATGTCAGAAATATTATAGATGATATTTCCTATTCGCCTTCATCCGGTAAGTATAAGGTATATATCATAGATGAGGTTCATATGCTGAGCCCCGAGGCTTTTAACGCATTGCTCAAAACTCTTGAAGAACCTCCTTCTTACGCGATTTTTATAATGGCTACCACAGAGATCCATAAGATTCCCGTAACTATTCTTTCAAGATGTCAGAGATATGATTTTAAGAGGATCACGACAGATGAGATAGTTGAAAGATTAAAGGAACTGATGGAAGGTGAAAACATTAAAGCCGAAGATAAGGCTTTAAGATATATAGCCAGAGCTTCTGATGGTGCTCTGAGAGATGCTATAAGTATTTTTGATCAGTGTAATGCATTTTACTATGGCAGGGAACTGACTTATGAAAATATACTTGATGTGCTCGGAGCTGTAGATACTGAGATTTTCAGTATACTTTTAAGGGATATCATTAAGTCTGATATCAGGGGAGCAGTGGAGCTCTTAGATGATATGATCATAAAGGGTCGAGAGCTTACTCAGTTTGTTTCGGATTTTACATGGTATTTAAGAAATCTTTTACTTATAAAAAATGCAGATGAAGGGAATATAGAGGATATTCTTGATGTTTCTGCTGAAAACCTTAAGAGAATAAAGGAGGAAGCAGGTGTTTTAAGATCATCGGCCATAATACGTTATATACATGTATTTTCCGAACTCTCAAATTCAATAAAATATTCATCCCAGAAAAGGATATTGGTTGAGATAGCGATAATAAAGCTGTGCAAACCGATAATGGAGACCGATGATATATCATTTAAGGAGAGGGTAAGGGTTTTAGAAGAACAGATCGATAAACTGACCGAAGCCATAAATGAACTTAAATACGATCCGACAAAAGCCGGAGAGATAAAGGTAGAAAAACGTGTTGAACCGGTAAAGACAGAAAAAAAGCCCTTGCCTGAGAATATAGAAAAGGTCATAATTGAAGCCGGCAGAAAAAGAGGCGAGATAATGGCGAATGTTGACGGTATCACAAAGGAGTTGCTTACAGGTGCAACATGGTCTGCAGAAAATAAAGATAAACTTTTGATAATCCCCAAAGGAAACTGGGCCGATCTTACTTTAAACGGAAATACCACTCAGGATATCTTAAGTAAGGCGATAGAAAAGGTAATGGGAACAAGGATAGATTTTGAAATAAAGCTTCCAAAGACAGAACAGGGTAAAAAGGAAGTATATACAGAGTTAAATACTATTGAAGGCATTGATATGGAGATTGAAACGGAGGACTGAAAATGGCTAAAAGAGGTGGATTTCCCGGTGGTATGGGAATGGGCAATATGAACAATCTGATGAAACAGGCCCAGAAAATGCAAAGGCAGATGGAGGAAAATCAAAAGCTTTTGGAAGAGCAGGAATTTACGGTTACCTCCGGAGGACAGGCTGTAGAGATCACGATAACAGGTAAAAAAGAGATCACAAAGGTAAAGATAGATCCTGAAGCGGTTGATCCGGATGATGTTGAGATGTTAGAGGATCTGATAATGGCAGCAGTCAATGAAGCCATAAAAAAGGTAGAAGAAGCTTCAAGCGAAGCAATGGGCAAGATTGCCGGCAGATCAGGTCTTGGAGGTATGCCCTTTTAACATATAATATCACATCTTATACGATGACAGAGGGGATTAGGGATGGATCTTTACAGTGGTTATATAAACCGGCTGATCGCGGAATTATCCGTATTGCCGGGAATCGGACAGAAGACTGCACAGAGACTGGCATTTTATATGATAAATATGCCAAAGGAAAGTGTGGAGAAGCTTGCCGGAGCAATGGTTGAGGCAAGGAATAAGGTAAAATACTGTAAGTGCTGTTTTACTCTGACAGATGATGAAATCTGTCCCATCTGCTCAAACAGCAAAAGGGATCATAAACAGATCATGGTAGTTGAAAATACAAGAGATCTGCATGCTTATGAAAAAACCGGAAGATATGAGGGAGTTTATCATGTGCTTCACGGGGCTATAAATCCGAGCATGGGAATAGGACCCAATGATATAAGACTTAAGGAGCTTATCGAAAGGCTGGAGCATGATGTGGATGAGGTTATAATAGCAACAAATTCAAGTATAGAGGGCGAGACTACTGCAATGTATATAAGCAAGCTCATAAAACCAACGGGCATCAGGGTAACAAGGATAGCAAGCGGTGTACCTGTGGGCGGAGAGCTTGAATATATAGATGAAGTTACTTTATCACGGGCACTGGATGCCAGAGTAGAATTATAAAAAGGAGAAGAAGGTATGTCTGTAGAAAAAAAGGAATTTGGAAAAACAAAGGATGGAAAAGTCATCAGTCTTTACACTATCTCTAACGGAAGAGTAAGCGTAGCGGTAACAGATTATGGTGCAAATGTAGTAAGTATCTGTGCACCTAATGACAGGGGTGAGGTTAAGGATCTTGTAATGGGTTATGACAAGGCAGAGGATTATTTTGTCAACAGCTGTTTCTTTGGTGCCTGTGTCGGAAGAAGTGCAAACAGGATAAAGGATGCAAAATTCTCAATCGACGGAACAGAATACAAGCTTGCCGTAAATGACGGACCAAACAATCTTCACAGTGATTTTGACAACGGTTTCCATAAGCAGATGTGGAATGCTGAGATCGGTGACGATGCAGTTATTATGACGATCAATTCTCCCGATATGGAAAACGGATTTCCCGGAAACATGAAGGTAACAATGACTTATTCCCTTACAAAGGCAAATGAGTTTAAGCTTGAATATGAAGCATTAAGTGATAAAAAGACCTTATTTAATATGACAAATCATACATACTTCAATCTTGGAGGACATGATGCAGGTGAGAAAGCACTTAATGAGACAATGCTCAATATCAAGGCATCACATTATACTCCGGTGGTTGAGGGAGCTATTCCCACAGGAGAGATAGCACCTGTAAAGGATACGGTGTTTGATTTTACAACTCCCAAGAAGATAGGTGATGATATCGATAAGGATATCGAGCAGCTTAAGCTTGTACAGGGTTATGATCACAATTATGTTATAGACGGATATGATAAGAGCATCAGGGAAATAGCAAAGGCAAGCTATGACGGACGTACCATGATCGTATATACAGATCTTCCCGGAGTTCAGTTCTATGCAGGAAACTGTATAGCAGATGATATAGGAAAGGGTGGAGCTAAATATTCCAAACGTGGAGCTTTTTGCTTAGAAACACAGTTCTATCCTGACAGCATCAATCAGGAAGGCTTCATAAAGCCCGTTATTGAAGCAAATGTACCGTTTAAGACAACTACTGTATATCAGTTTGTATAAAACCGTTAAGGGCTGATCAAAAGGTATTTAAGACTGATCAATATACCGGACGGATAGATAAAAAGTCCGTCCGGTTTTTATAAAGAATTCTCTGAGCAAAAGAAAGGAGCCGGATATGAAAAAAGCTAAAAAAGAAAGATCTATATTAACCGCTGTCGGATTTGTTATATATACGGTTATTTTGGCAGGGATCATATTCGGTTCATATATTCTTATAAAGAATACGTTCATCAAGCAGGAAGCCATGGCTGCAACACTGGCTGAAAAGGATCTTGAAGAAGAGAAGGAAGCAGAAAAAAATAAGGCTCTGGAAGCAGAAAAAAAGGCTTCGGAAAAGGTAACTGCAACGCCAACGCCTACACCTAAGCCGACAGCTGAAATAAAAGAGATAGATCTAAGTAAGGTAGATACAACGAAATTCATAAACGGTAATAAGGTTGATTACTCTGTCAAATATTTTAAACCGGGGAAACGTGATACGGATTTAAAGGCATATTATAAGGCTTTTTCCAACCTTGAAAATATAAATGATCCCAAAAATGCTCTTATAAATACATATGGTATGAAAAGACTGCTTGCATTAAATGAAGCGGATAAAAATCTGGAATATCTAGTCTATTATAAGGGAACAGATGAAAAAGATATCGGAAAGATCACATTGAGAGAGGATTGTGGAGGTTATTTCAGGATATCTGATTTTTATTATGAAGACGGAAGAATAAAGTATGCCGATGAGTATGAGCAGGCTGCGATAACTCCCAAGGATCTCAGCGGTAGTGATATCCTCTCAAGATACTATTTTAATAAAGACAGAATGGCTGAATATATATACTGTGACAACAGCAAAAGAGGGATCGTATATAAATTAAGTGAATTAAAGGATTACAGTGAGGGAACAGTAAAGCAGTATGACTATCTTGAAGAGACCATGCTCAATAAGGCCTATATAACATATTATGCTTCACTTAACCTGCCTGAAGAGATAACCCTTTCAGGCTATGTTCTTGATGAGAGCTCCAAGCCTCTTAAGGATGTATCCGTAAAGCTTATGAAAAAGGGGAAAGATGATGTCATAACAGAGGTTAAGACAAATGATGACGGATTCTATTCTTTTGGTTCGAAGGTGGATGAGAGCAGTGAGTATGTTATCGATCTGAGCAAGGATACTCTCGAGGGTGTAAAGATATACGGGATACAGCTGAAAAAGGGATCGGGAGATATAACCCTGAATACGGTATATATGGGATATACCGCTAATCTTTCGAAAACTCACAGCTTCCTTCTGGTCGTAAGAAATGCCAGGGATTCCGGAGTGGCACTTGAAGGAGCAAAGGTTAATTACAGAAAGGGAGTTAATAATAAGGATGGTGATATAGCTGCAACGGGAACCCTTGATTCTACAGGATCTTTAGTATTACCTCTTCCCTCTGATATGTATACAGCAGAGATCGTAAAGGAGGGGTATGAAACTGCCTATCTTAAAACATGGGTATCCGAAGAACATATATCCTATATTGGATATTCACTTCCCGATCTTCCCGATAATTCTTATGCTGCGGTAGTTTACTGGGAAGATAAGCTTTTTGATATCGATTCAAGGGTTATAGGACAATACGGAAAAAGTATCGGAAGATCATCTGTGGACAGTATAGGTTCCATAATGGCAGAGGTTCTTGATATAACTGACGCAGGCGACGGAGAATACGGAATGTATCTCTCGGATTACGGAAATGCCGTTACCGGTAACGGTATGGTCTATGCTCTTTCGGAATCAAATGCAGTTATGGATATATATTCGGGAAACGGATATGAAGCATCGTTCAAGGTACCCGCAGCCTATGCAGGAACCGTGTGGAATGTATGTACCATAAGAAAAAATACAGTTATTCCGGAGAATAAATGTTTTTATAATATCGATAAGGATTCCTGCTTTATCACAAAGTAGGATACAGATACCAAGAAACAGATAGACAATCAAAAAAACAAATGATATAATCTTTAGGTCTGCAAAGGAACAGATATCATTTGTAAAACGGCGTGTGGCTCAGTTTGGTAGAGCGCTACGTTCGGGACGTAGAGGCCGCAAGTTCAAATCTTGTCACGCCGATTAAGAAAGAAGGGTACCCAGAAGGGGTTACCCTTCTTTCTTAATATAACGATGCAGATAAGGATATGCGGCCTCAAAACGTCCCGAACGTCGTGAGGGCGTAGAGGGTGCACGAGGTCCGGTGGACCTCGGCATTGCACGGACCGAAGCGAAGCGTAGAACGCAAGTTCAAATCTTGTCACGCCGATTTAGTGTTTATGCGGATTTCGAGGTTTTCGGAATCCGCAATTTTTGCTTTTCATCTACTTTTCATCTACTTTTTTAAATTATTCAAGCTTTTATCCATTATTTTCAGTATTCAAAGATGAACGCTCCTGATCGTTGATATTGTCATTATATTTTTTTACAGGAAATAAATTTCCCAATTCTTTTGAAAGCTCTTCCTTGGCCTCACGGTCTTTTACCTTTGCATAAATTTTTAGGGTGGTGTTCATATCCTTATGTCCAACCCATTTCTGAATTGTTTTAATATCGACGTTGTTATGAACAAGTATCGATACACAAGATATTCTCAAACCATGGAGAGTGATGTTTTGTGTTAGGCTTGTTTTTCATCAAGAAAAATATCAATAAAGTCAGATAATGTTATGCTAAGATCAAAAACATGCTCTGATTTCTTACCAATCATTTGATTTCTTATTTCAACAGCCTTTTGGATATTTTCTCTTGTATCCTCAAGATAGGTGGGTATCCATTTTTTCTTGGTCTTTTTTTCCCATTGTCGTTTATTGTCTGATTTTTGATAATATACAAAAAACCCTGCCTACCTTGGATACCTATAGCACGTTTACCCGATTTTTTTGGTCTTGCCATATCAACCGGCCTCCTTCTCAAAATTTATATCTGGATAAATGAACTCCAACAGATAGAGTATAGGTATCCTGTATTTACCACCAATCATTATGGATTTGATCTTACCTTCGGCAAGATATGTATATACTGTATTTCGTCCAGTGTGTAATATCTTCTGAACATCTGTAGGAAGTAGAATATCATTGTATTCATTCAATATTTGTTCATAGCCCATCATATAATCTC
>JAILEM010000188.1 GCA_024687745.1 Lachnospiraceae bacterium | reverse complement strand
GCGGTGAAAAAAATAACGAAGGTGAACAGCAGGATAACAGCTCAGAGGGGACAGCTGAGGAGGGTGGCGAGAACACCACGGAAAATACGGAAAGCGGCGAAAATACCAATACCGGGGAAAGCAGCGAGAACACCGCGACAGAAGGCGGTGAAAGCGAAACCTCTGAAAATACAGGAGAAGCATCTGAGTAGATTTTTAAGGTAAACACATGATTTTTGATAAAGCCTTTCTCTTGTTTGGCAAATAGCTGCGTGATAAAATAAAAGATGATGCAGATTTCTTATATGGCAGAGAAAAGATAATGGAGACGGATATATTATATGAGTAATGTGAATGAAGAATTAACAAATACATCAATAATAGAACTTCCTCCCGAACTGATGCTGAATTCTTTAAGCCCGAGGGTATTTGTATGTTATGGGCAGAGTATTACGGAATTCGAGCTTAAAGGAAAACAGACTATCGGACGTCCGGATAAAAACCGGATACCGGATATTCCCATATCTGACAGCCATGTTTCCAGAAATCACGGATACTTTATAACAAGGGATGGCCTTGTGGAATATGTGGCCCAGGAGACTACAAACGGTGTGTTTTTAAACGGTAAAAAGATATTCCCAACGGGAAGTGCCGATATTAAGGACGGTGATGTCATAACCATTCCCACTATGGAGAACGGAAAGAGAACGGATATATCCCTGGAGTTTGCTTTTTCACCTTCCAAGATAGAATTCTGGCGTAATATAAGGGATACGGCAAGAGATAAGCTTACAGGTCTGTACGGTAGGGAAAATTTTGGCATCTGGTGGCTTAATTATCTGAAACAGAATGAATCTCCCAATGCCTTCCTGTTCTTTATAGATATTGATGATTTTAAGGCCATTAATGATACAAATGGCCATGAGACAGGCGATCAGGCCCTTTTCTTCCTTGCCGGGGTGCTTAAGAATGCTGTCGGAAATGAAGAGCAGTTATGCAGGTGGGGAGGAGATGAATTTGTCGGTATAATACCCGGAGATATAGAATCCGTCAAAGAAAAACTGTCCGGGGTTATGAAAAGCCTTGATTCCATAAATACCGAAAAGAATATATATATGACACTTAGTATCGGCCTTGTTGATATTTCCGGGCAGTCAGAGATCACAAATATTTATTATCTTGCATCTCTTGCGGATAAAGCCCTATACAGAGCCAAGGAACTTGGAAAGAACAATATCTTTGTATATGAGGAGGATCTTTGATCTTATCCTTAAGCGGGTTTGTCAGAGGGCATTTTTCGATAGGTGCCTATATACATTGTAAGGAAGCTTGCCAGTCCGCCTGTCAGATTTGATATCGGTTCCGCAAGGAATACTCCGAATACGCCAAGTCCGTTGATCCTTGGAAGGATGATCGTAAGCGGTACTACAATGATTATCTTTCTCAAAAGGGAGAAGAAGATCGAATGGCGTGCCTTTCCAAGGGCGACAAAGCTTGCCTGTCCCACAAACTGCAGAGCCATAAATATGAAACCCGAAAAGTATATCATCATGGGTATTCTTCCGGATAAAACAAGTTTTTCCTCAGATGAAAAGACAGAGAGGAAAAAATGAGGAAACAGCAGAATAAGAGCCCACATCAGGGCTGTATAGCCAATTCCCGTGGCGGCCATAAAACGTATCCCCTTTTTTACACGGGGATATATTTTTGCCCCATAGTTGTAGCTGATCACGGGCTGTGAGCCGGCAGTTATACCGTTGATGGGAAGGCTTATCATTTCCCTTACCGAGTTGATTATAGTCATTATACCGATATAGAGATCTCCGCCGTATATGGAAAGTGTTGCGTTGCAGACGGCCTGTACGGCACAGTTTGTTGAGGACATGAAAAACCCTGCAAGACCTAAGGGTATTATATTTTTTAAAAGTATAAGCTTTGGATGCAGAACGTCCTTAAGACTTATCGATATCACGGCCCTTTTTCCGAAAAGAAACTTAAGTACAAGAAAGCAGGACAGAGCCTGTGAGATCACTGAAGCAAGGGCGGCACCGGCAACACCGAGCTTAAAAGAAAAAATAAAGACGGGGTCAAGTATTATATTGATAAGGGCCCCTGTTATCATATAAAGCATTGCCCTGTTGGCATATCCCTGCAGATTTATGAAGGCATTCATCCCTGTCCCCATGGTAACAAACACAGTTCCCGTAAGATAAACGGAAAGATAGAGCGAGGCATATCCATAGGTATTATCACTTGCCCCAAGAAGATATAAAAGAGGTTTCCTGCTGACATAAAAAATGATGGTACAAAAGAGGCCTGTCAAAAACTGCATAAAAAGTACCGTAACTTCTATATCCTTTGCTCTTATATTGTCGCCCGAGCCTCTGGCCATTGCGCAAAGTGGGCTTCCTCCCGTTGCAAAAAGATTTATGAATGCAGCGATCAGGCTTATTATGGGGAAGGTAAGTCCGACACCGGTAAGTGCTATCCCTTCTGTTTCTCCGGGCATATGTCCAAGATATACCCTGTCTACAATATTATAGACAACCTGGACAAGCTGGGCCAACGTCAGAGGTATGGCCTGTGAGAGTATGAGGGTGCTTATCCTTCCTTCACTGAAATTTCCCTTTTCGCTTCTTTTTATTTCCGACATTTTCGTATCCTCTATAAAAGATTCGTTCTGAATTATATATCATTTTCATTCTTAAGTAAAATCCTCATGAACTAATAAATTGACTCTAAATAAAAGAGTCATTATAATGAAGATTGATCGGATAAGGTAGCTTTGATCATGTGTCTTGTTTGTTTGTGGAGGAAAAATGGAAAAGACTCTCAGTATTATCCTGAATCTTGTGTTGGTTATCATATCATTGGCGGTGATAATGATGGCATCGGAATATGAAGAAAAAATCAAGGATGAAGGGGCAAAGAACCGTCTGGTCATATATTCAAGATGCTATATCATAGCGATCATCAACGGAATATTGCTTGATTATGCATCCCATGGGTCCATTTTTCAGACGATCACGTTTCAGATTCAGTGGTTCAGCTTTATGGTGCTTCTTGCCGTAATAGTATCGACGCTTGCATATGTTCTGGAACTTTATGATAAGCTGATCTCATATATAGTTGCATTCTTCTGTTATTTCGCCCTGGGTACGATGATCCTGGAGCTGTATCTGAATAACTTTAAGATAATCGGGAATCCGACCGGGGTGTTTTTTGCCTCGGGTTTTGCAATATATGATCTGAAGTGGATATATAATATACCTATCGGATTATTTATAGCTGTCTGTATATATCTGATCTTAAGGTTTGGGGCTACACACGGTAAAAAAAGCGATAAAAAGCTTTTTATGCTGTCCGTTGCTTCGATGATACCTGCCTTTATCGGACTTTTAACGGAAATAATCCTTGAAGGAAAGGGAATTTATTATCCTGTATTTAAGGTTGTGCTGATAGTCAATTACTGTCTGTTAAGATATGCGATCATATATATGGGAGAGAACAGGATAAGTATCGAGGATCTTTCACCTTATCTCAATAATGAAAACAGAGTACCCGTATATATCACGGATGCCGATCTGAAAGTCATTTATATGAATGAAGCAGCGGATATCATCGGGGAAATGTACAGAGATGATGTTAAGGGCCGCCGTCTTGACAGCTTTATGTATATAGATAATGAAGTCTATAACGGTCTGTCAAAAGGAATAAGCTATAGTGAGGATATAATAGTTCCTGCCACATATATCTCTTCCGATAAAAAAGTTCAGATAGAGATAAAAAGAATACGTGATGCGGCAGGAGAGCTCGTATACAATATCGTCACCTGTAATACTCCCATCAGATCTTCAGTTTGACGGACGTTTTCCGATCTGTTTAAATGCGGTGGAGAGCATCAGCTTGATACGGTTAAGCTGGTTTACCTCACTTGCTCCCGGATCATAATCGATCGCAACTATATTCGAACCCTTATAATGATGTCTTATCTCTTTTATCACACCTTTTCCTACCACATGGTTTGGCAGACATCCAAAGGGCTGGGTACATACTATATTATTAACACCGGAATGTATGAGCTCTATCATCTCGCCCGTAAGGAACCATCCCTCGCCTGTCTGGTTTCCGATGGAAACGATATCCTTTGCATACTCGGCGATCTGCTTTATATGGACCGGAGCTTCAAAATGCTTTGAGGCATTAAGGGCATCGGCCGCAGATTTTCTGAGGCTGTCTACAAGCTTTATGAGAAAGGCAGATATCAATGAAGCTTTTTTGGAGGTTCCGAGATATTTTGCCTTATATATCTGATTGAAAAAGCAGTATTGCATAAAATCCATAAGGTCGGGAACAACAGCTTCGGCCCCTTCGGATTCGATAAGGCGGACAAGATCGTTGTTGGCGGTGGGAGAGTATTTTACAAGGATCTCACCGACGATACCGACACGGGGTTTTTTCATGTCCTCATCGATCGCTATATTATCAAAATCCCTTACAATATCCCTGCACATACGTTTGAATACGGGTAAGCTTAGATATTTTCCGCTGACATATTTCTGGCACTTTGAAAGCCATTCCTGATGTACCTTTTGTGTATCTCCCGGATTTATCTCATAGGGGCGCATCCTGTATACACACCTCATGAATATATCCCCGAAGATCGCCGAATAAGCGGCTCTTATTATCATCTCCGCATTAATGTGAAAGCCGGGGTTGCTCTCAAGCTTTGAGAGGTTGAGAGAGATAACCGGAATATGTTCATAGCCTGCATTCTTAAGAGCCCTTCTTATAAAAGCTATATAATTTGTTGCCCTGCATCCGCCGCCTGTCTGAGACATAACGACAGCCAGACGGTCAGTGTCATATTTACCCGAAAGCACTGCATCCATGATCTGGCCGACAACTATAAGGGATGGATAGCAGGCATCATTGTTTACATATTTAAGTCCCGTATCTATGGCGGATTTATTTGAATTATCAGGTATCACAAGGTTATATCCGCAGGCATTAAAGGCCTTTTCAAGTAATTCAAAATGAATGGGGGACATGTTGGGACAGATTATCGTGTAATTCTTTCTCATATCCTCCGTGAACACAACTCTCTTATAGGTTGAGCTTACGATCCTTCTTTCCTTATGCTCCCTCTTTTTAAGGGCGATCGCAGCGATAAGTGATCGGATCCTTATCCTTGCGGCACCAAGGTTATTGACTTCATCGATCTTTAAACAGGTATAGATCTTTCCGGAATCGTTGAGTATGTCTGCAACCTGATCGGTGGTAACGGCATCGAGACCGCAGCCAAAGGAATTTAGCTGTATAAGATCCAGAAAATCTGTTGTCTTAACGAAATTAGCCGCAGCATACAGTCTTGAATGATAAGTCCACTGATCCGCAACAAGAATGGGATGCTCAACAGGATTAAGGTGAGCAACGGAATCCTCGGTGAGAACAGCAAGTCCGTAGGAATTGATCATCTCAGGTATACCGTGATTGATCTCGGGATCTATATGATAGGGCCTTCCTGCAAGAACTATCCCGTGCTTATTATTCGCCTTTAGATATTCTATGGTCTCTTCACCCTTTTTCTTCATGTCCTCTCTTGCGGACATCATTTCCTCCCAGGCTTCCCTGGCGGCTTCTCTGACCTCTGTTTCGGGAATATCCTTAAATTCTGTGATCAAACCTTTGGTTATTACCTCAAGGGAGCTAAAGGAGAGGAAGGGATTCCTGAAATCTATCTCACCGGCAGTTATCTCATCCATATTATTCTTGATATTTTCGGAATAGGAGGTGACTATGGGACAGTTATAGTGATTGGGCGCATCGTCATATTCCTGTCTTTCATAGAAAAGGGCAGGATAGAAGATAAACCTTATCCCCTGTTTTATGAGCCATTCAACATGCCCATGGGCTAGCTTTGCGGGGTAGCATTCGGATTCACTGGGAATGGATTCTATTCCGAGCTCATATATCTGATGCGAGGATCTTGGTGAAAGAACGACCCTGTATTTCAGCCGTGTAAAGAAGGTATGCCAGAAGGGGTAATTCTCATAAAGATTAAGTACCCTGGGAATACCCACGGTCCCTCTTGCGGCAGCTACCTCATCTAAGGCTTCGTAGTCAAAGATACGATGCTCCTTGTATTCAAAAAGGTTTGGAAGATGATTCTCGTTCTTCTGCTTTCCTAATCCTCTTTCACATCTGTTTCCGGATACATACTGTCTCCCGCCGGAAAAACGGTTAATGGTCAGCCTGCAGTTATTTGTACAGCCCTTACACTTCGCCATGGTTGTCGTAAACTGAAGTGCATTGATCTTTTCTATCGAAAGCATTGTGGTGGAGCCTGTGTCACTGAATCGCTCCTTAGCGATAAGGGCAGCACCGAATGCGCCCATTATACCGGCTATATCGGGACGGATAGCATCACATCCTGTGATCTTTTCGAATGAGCGAAGCACGGCATTGTTATAAAAGGTTCCACCCTGTACGACTATATTTTTGCCAAGCTCTGAGGCATCGGATACCTTTATTACCTTAAACAGGGCATTCTTTATGACAGAATAGGCAAGCCCCGCTGAAATATCCGCAACCGAAGCTCCCTCCTTCTGTGCCTGCTTAACCTTTGAATTCATAAATACGGTACATCTTGTCCCTAAATCTATGGGATGTTGTGCAAATAATGCCTCCGTTGAAAAATCCATGACAGAGTAGTTTAAGGATTTGGCGAAGGTTTCGATGAAAGATCCGCATCCTGAGGAACAGGCTTCGTTTAACTGCACACTGTCTACGGAATGATCCTTTATCTTGATGCACTTCATATCCTGACCGCCTATATCAAGGATACAGTCAACATCGGGTTCAAAAAAGGCGGCAGAATAATAATGTGCCACGGTCTCGACTTCCCCGTGATCGAGCATGAAAGCTGCCTTTATCAGGGCTTCACCATATCCGGTAGAGCAGGAGTGGACTATTTTTGCCCCCTCGGGAAGCTTTGAATATATTTCCTTTATGGCCGATATTGTTGTGGCCAGGGGATTTCCGTTATTATTGGAATAGAAGGAATAGAGTAAGGCTCCATCCTCTGAGATAAGAGCTGCCTTTGTGGTGGTTGAGCCCGCATCGATCCCGAGATAGCAGTTTCCTTTATAGTCGGAGAGGGAAGCAGTCCTTACCCTGTGCTTTTCGTGTCTGTCAAGAAACTCCTTATAGGCTTCCCTGTTCTTAAATAAAGGCTCCATCCTTGCCACTTCAAATTCCATCTTTATATCGGAATCCAGCTTATCCTTAAGATCTGACAGGGAGATGAAATTATCCTCCTTATAATTCAGGGCGGATCCTATTGCGGCAAACAGATGGGAATTGTCAGGAGCTATTATGTGCTCATCATCAAGCTTTAGAGTACGTATAAAGGCCTGCTTAAGTTCGGAAAGAAAATGAAGCGGGCCTCCAAGAAAGGCTACATATCCTCTTATCGGCTTGCCGCAGGCAAGGCCTGAAATGGTCTGATTGACAACGGCCTGAAAGATGGAGGCGGAAAGATCCTCCTTTGTGGCACCGTCATTTATGAGGGGCTGTATGTCTGACTTTGCAAAAACTCCGCATCTTGCGGCTATTGTATACAGTGAATTATAATTTTTGGCATATTCATTAAGACCCGAGGCATCTGTCTGGAGAAGGGAAGCCATCTGATCTATAAATGAACCCGTACCTCCCGCACAGATCCCGTTCATGCGCTGTTCGACATTACCGTCTTCAAAATATATGATCTTTGCGTCTTCTCCGCCAAGCTCTATCGCAACGTCCACCTTACTGTTATGATCGGTAAGTGCTGTGGATACGGCGATAACCTCCTGAACGAACGGGATATCAAGATGCTTTGCAAGAGTAAGGCCTCCCGATCCCGTGATCATCGGGTGTACAACGATGTCGCCCAATTTATCAAAGGCATCTGTAGTGAGGGCTTTAAGTGTTTCACGGATATTTGCATAGTGTCGTCTGTAATCACTGAAGAGTATATTGTGATCCTTATCCAAAACGGCTATCTTTACTGTTGTAGAGCCGATATCGATTCCTAAAGTGTATTTGTCTGACATTATATCAACCTTTTTCTTACTTTTATCATCCGGTCAGGGCCGGGTGTGTAAACAGATGAATCTGATTCCCACAAGTCTAAGATTATAAGTTATTTTGTACTTAATTTCAATTATCGAAAAAGGTATTTAATATTAAATATTTATAAATGGGGATATTTTTTGTTTATTTTTTACTATGCTGATGATAAAATCAAAAGATAGGTTGAATTACAGGAGTAGGGATTAATGGGAAAATTCTTAAATAAATTGGAACGTAAATATGGGAAGTATGCGATATCAAATCTTTCCCTGTATATTATCATAGCATATGTTATCGGGTATATTTTAACGCTTACCGGTTCCGTTGAATTCATAGCTTTGAATCCGTATAAGATCCTTCACGGGCAGATATGGAGGATCGTGACCTGGATCATAGTTCCGCCGTCTGCACTTAACATTTTTACGATAATAATGCTGTTCTTTTATTATTCACTTGGGACTACTCTTGAGAGGACCTGGGGTGCATTTAAATATAATGTCTATATCTTTTCGGGTATCATCTTTACAGTGCTTGGAGCGGCGATACTTTATGCTGTATATATCGCACTGGGATATCCCGGGGAAATGGTAGGGAGCTTTGTCTCAAATGCATTCAGTACATATTATATAAACCTTTCCATTTTCCTGGCATTTGCCGCTTCCTATCCTGATATGCAGGTGCTTTTGTATTTTATAATACCGGTAAAGATCAAATGGCTCGCACTCCTTGATATCATAGTGCTGGCATTTAGCTTCTTCGGCGGAAACATGGGAATAAAGGTCTCGATCATAACCTCCCTTTTGAATTTCATAGTATTCTTCTTTAACGTGATGGATTTCAAAAGATTTTCGCCAAAGGAGATCTACAGAAGGTATTCCTTTAAGAAACAGGTAAAAAATGCCGGGATGGGAGGAGTGTATTATGATAAGAGTTCTCCGGTGAAAAACAGGCAGGAGAGATCATCTGCCGATGATAAGGAAAAAGCGGTGAAGCTTACAAAGCATAAGTGCGTGATCTGCGGAAGAACAGAGCTTGACGGTGACGATCTTGAATTCAGGTATTGTTCCAAATGTAAGGGAAGCTATGAATACTGTCAGGATCATTTATTCACCCATACTCATAAAACGTGAGACATAAAAAATACAGATAAGAAAGAGGATAAGAATGAGATTGGAAGATATAGAGACATTAGATGCATATGAGATCCTCGGACAAAAGAAGGTAGATGACCTTAATTCCGAGGGGATGCTTTTAAAGCATAAAAAGACCGGAGCAAGGATATTTCTTATGTCCAATGATGATGATAACAAGGTTTTTTATATAGGCTTCAGGACACCGCCTGTTGACAGTACCGGACTTACTCACATCTTAGAGCACTCGGTGCTGTGCGGTTCAAAAAAATTCCCCGTAAAGGATCCTTTTGTCGAGCTTGTAAAGGGCTCGCTCAATACTTTTTTAAATGCCATGACCTATCCCGATAAGACTGTATATCCTGTTGCCAGCTGCAATGATAAGGATTTCAAAAATCTTATGGATGTTTATCTGGATGCCGTTTTTTATCCTAATATCTATAAGGAAGAGAAGATCTTTAAACAGGAGGGATGGCATTACGAGCTTGACTCGGTGGAGGATGAAATAAAGATAAACGGGGTAGTCTATAATGAGATGAAGGGAGCTTTTTCATCTCCCGATTCAGCTCTTGAAAGGGAAATATTCAATACTCTTTTCCCGGATACGGCCTATGGTTTTGAATCGGGCGGCGATCCGGACTTTATTCCGGATCTTTCCTATGAGAGATTTCTTGATTTTCACAGAAGCTATTACCATCCGGGAAACAGCTTCATCTATCTTTACGGCGATCTTGACATGAAGGAAAGGCTTGAGTTTCTCGACAGGGAATATCTTAGCGGATTTGAACCAAGAAAGATCGATTCTCTCATAAAGCTGCAGAAGCCATTTGACAAGCCTGCCCGGGTAACAAAGTACTATGGGATAACAAATGATGAGTCGACGGATGATAACACATATCTAAGCTACAATTTTGTTATCGATACGAGCCTTAACAAGGAACTCTATGTGGCCTTCCAGATCCTTGAAAACGCTCTTCTTGTTGCTCCGGGAGCGCCTCTTATGCAGGCTCTTATGGATGAGGGTATCGGCTCGGACATACAGAGTACCTATGAAAACGGCGTGCTTCAGCCATATTTTTCCATAATCGCTAAGAATGCAAATGTCAGCGATCTTGAAAGGTTTAAGGAGGTCATAGAAGCCACCTTAAAAGGACTTGTAAAGGACGGTATAGACAAAAAATCGCTGAGGGCGGCGATAAACGCGCTTGAATTCCAGTACAGGGAGGCCGATTACGGCGGTTACCCCAAGGGGCTCATTTACGGGCTTAATTCTCTTGATTCATGGCTCTATGATGAGAACGATCCCTATATGCATATCGAAGCCAATGATACCTATGCTCTTATGAAGAAAAATGCGGAGGGTTCATATTTTGAAGGGCTGATAGAAAAGTATCTTCTAAACAATACACATTCATCAATTGTTATATTAGAACCCAGACAGGGACTTAATTCAAGAAAGGATGAGGACCTTAAGAAAAGGATGGATGAATATAAGAGGTCAATGTCCAAAGAAGAGCTTGAAAAATTAGTCGAAGAAACAAGGGCTCTCAGGGCATATCAGGAGGAAGAGGACAGTAAGGAGGCAATGGAGACGATTCCCCTCCTTAAGATTTCCGATATCAGAAGAGAAGCAAGGAAGTTTGAATATGATCTTGAAAAGGTCATGGATATTCCCGTAGTAACTCACAGGGTATTTACAAACGGCCTCGGATATCTTTATCTTGGTTTTAATATCAGGGATGTTGATGACAGCGATCTTAAATATGCAGGAATGCTTAAGAATGTGCTTGGAATGGTCAGTACGGAAAATTTTACCTATAATGAGCTGTTTAATGAGATAAATGAGAAGAGCGGAGGAATAACCCCTTCCGTTACAACCTATGCCAAACGCAGTGATCCCGATGAGTTTGAAACAATGTTTGCTTTTGATGCAAGGCTTTTTGAGGACGGGCTTTTGTTTGCCTTCGATATCATAAAGGAAATGCTCATGACCTCCAGGCTTGATGATGAAAAACGTCTTAAGGAGATAGTCGGGATATTGAAATCAAGGATGCAGACCTCACTCATCTCTTCCGGACATGTAGCCTCCGCAAGGAGGGCGCTTGCAGGGGTTTCGGATATGGCAAAGCTTTCCGACCTTCTTTCGGGCTTTGATTTTTACAGATATGTTGAAAAACTGGATGCGGATTTTGAGGGAGAGAAGGATGAACTCATAAAGGGAATGAAGAGATGTATGAATATCATTTTCAGGAAGGAAAATCTCTTTGTCGACTATACTGTAAGCGATCCCGACAGATCTGATCTTAAAAAGTTAGTCGGAGAGTTTGCCGATTCTCTCTATACAGATGATTTTGAGAAAGGAAAAAGAGAGCTTATACTCAATAAGGACAACGAGGGATATAAGAGTGCATCGAAGATCCAGTATGTGGCTTCTGCAGGCAACTTCTTAAAGAGCGGACATGAATATACCGGAGCCTTAAGGGTAATGAAGGTCATGCTCGGATATGATTATCTCTGGAGCAATGTCAGGGTCAAGGGTGGAGCATACGGATGCATGAGCTCATTTTCCAAGAACGGTGATTCATTTTTCACCTCCTACAGAGATCCTAATCTCAGAAGGACACTTGAGGTATACGAAAATGCCGCAGATTATATTAAAGGATTTGATCCTGATGAAAGGGACATGACAAAATACATAATAGGCGCCATATCCGCGATGGATACACCGCTCACACCGGCAATGCAGGGAGCAAGAGCGATGTCTCTGTATCTTACAGGGGAGACCTATGAGGATCTTCAGAAGGAAAGAGACCAGGTCATAGACTGTAATAAAGAGGATATAAGGGCATTGGCACCGTACATCAGGGATATGATCGACAGCCACCATATCTGTGTGATAGGTGGGGAAGATAAGATCGAAGAGGAAAGAGATCTGTTTGATGTTGTGGAAAATCTGATCTCTGAGTAGGACCGGTTCGTGTTTTAAACAGATGATAGTGTTATATGTTTTAAGGAAATATCAGGGAGGTTAATATGAAAAAAAGGATTTATTTACTGACAGCCTGTACATTGATATCTGCACTTCTTCTTATGGCCTGCGGCAGTAAGAGCTCCGATGCTTCGGAATCCTATACGGGCTCTGCGGCATATGAGGATTCATATGAAAGGGCTTATGCCGATGAGCCTGCAATGGAGGAGGCTGCAACCGATGATTATTATGAATCCGATGACATCTATGAGACAGGCAATGGACTTGTAACGGATGATCCGGAGGGAAACAGGGACGTTGAATCAAATTCATCCTCCAGAAAACTCGTAAAGACAGTAAATATGACACTGGAGACAGAGGAATTTGATGCCCTCATTGAAAATGTAAAGAATAAGATAGATACCCTCGGAGGTTATGCCGAAAGTATGAACATCTCAGGCAGGAGCCAGGGATCATATGATACAAGAACAGCATATATCACCGCAAGGATACCTGCCGATAAGCTTGTAAACTTTACCGAATCCGTAAGTGAAAACAGTAATGTTCTTTCCAAAAACGAAAGCGCCGAAGACGTTACCCTTAATTATGTGGATATGCAGTCCAAGGTATCTTCATTAAAGACAGAGCAGGAGAGGCTTAACGAACTCATTGCCGAGGCAGAGGATATCGAAACACTTGTTGCACTTGAGGAAAGACTTGCACAGGTAAGGTATGAGATAGAGTCATATGAATCAAGACTCAGGGTAATGGACAATCAGGTGACCTATTCTACGGTTTATCTTGATATAAGGGAGGTTACTACATATACACCTACCGTAACCCATGAAAAGACACTCGGAGAAAGGATGAGTGAGGCATTTAACGACAGCCTTGTAAATATTTCCGAATTCTTCCAGGATCTCGCAGTGGCAATAGTGGGATCCATCCCCGCACTTTTGATCCTTGCAGTCGTTGTTGCTATTATTCTGCTCATAGTTAAGCTTGCAGGCAGAGCATCCAAAAAGAAAAAGGGAAAAGCCATAGCAAGAACGGAGATAAAGACGGATATAAAGAATGCAGATCAGAAGAAAGAGCAGGTTAAGGATGCCGGAGGAAATTTTGATCCTATGACCGGTGAACCCATAGCTAAGGATAATAAGAAATGATAAAGTGCGGTCGATAATATGAATAAAGATTACAGATCCGGCTTTGTGACTCTTATAGGCCGTCCGAATGTCGGGAAATCCACCCTTATGAATACCCTTATCGGACAGAAGATCGCCATAACGTCGAATAAGCCGCAGACCACAAGAAACCGTATACAGACTGTATATACAGATGAAAGGGGACAGATCGTATTCCTTGATACCCCGGGGATAATAAAGGCAAGGAATAAGCTCGGGGATTACATGGTAAGGGTAACCAAAAGTACCATGGAGGATGTCGATCTTATGCTCTGGCTCGTGGAAGCCTCTGACTTTGTAGGGCAGGGGGATCAGTCTATAGCAAAGCAGTTAAGTGATATAAACAAACCTCTCATCCTTGTCATCAATAAATCCGACAGGGTAAAGAAGGATGAGATGTTTGGGATCATAGATGCATATAAGGATCTCTGTGATTTTGATGAGATAGTTCCCGTATCTGCACTTACAGGTGAAAATACAGATGAGCTGCTCTCTGTCATATATAAATATCTTCCGTACGGAGAACCCTTTTATGATGAAGATACTGTGACAGATCAGCCAATAAGGCAGATAACCGCAGAGCTTATCAGGGAAAAGGCCCTCAAATGCTTAAATGACGAGATACCTCATGGTATAGCCGTTGTCATAGACAAGATGGAGGAGGGCAGGGAAATAACAAATATTGATGCCACGATAATCTGTGAAAAGGATTCCCATAAGGGGATCATCATAGGTAAACAGGGCACAATGCTCAAAAAGATCGGCTCGGCTGCCAGATATGAGATCGAAAGGCTTTTGGAGCAGCATGTCAACCTGAAGCTTTGGGTAAGGGTGAAGAAAGACTGGAGAGACTCGGATGTCTTAATAAAGAACTTCGGTTATAAGGAATCCTGATATGAGAGATTATATTCTTGTGACGGGAATGATACTCGAGGCAAGTCCTGTGAACGATTATGACAAAAGGCTTGTGATCCTCACTACGGACAGAGGAAAGATCACTGTGTTTGCCAGAGGTGCAAAAAGACAGAATTCAAAGCTGATGGCATCGACAGATCCCTTCTGCTTCGGCGATTTTAAGGTGAGCGAGGGGAAAAGTGCATATAATCTTTATGATGTTGAGATAAAGTATTATTTTGAAGAATTAAGAAAGGATTTTGAGGGCGCTTATCTGGGAATGTATTTTCTTGAATATGCATCCTGGTATTCGAGGGAAAACAGTGATGACAAGGAGCTGTTAAAGCTTCTTTTCCAGGCGGTGAGAGCACTTATCAAAGAAGACATTGATAACAGGCTCGTACGTGCGGTCTATGAAATAAAGATCCTTGTCGTAAACGGGGAATTCCCCGGGATCCCAAAGAACAGAGAGCTGTTGTACGCGACAAGATATACAGTGGATCATATAGTTTCAACTCCGGTAAACAAGGTGTTTAGCTTCAGGGTTTCAGACAAGGTACTTACAGAGCTTACAGAGCTTGCCGATGACTTAAGAAGAAGGACCTGCGACAGACATTTTAAGACTCTGGATACCTTAAACAGCCTGTGACCGCTTTATTTTATTATTGCAATACTTAAGATTTGAATATATAATCTGTGATGTGGAGGGGATAACAAATGTGTCATACGATATCTGAAATAATCGGTGACCGTGGCAGTGTGTTCAGGTGCAGATTCAAAGGGATGGCTGTTTTGATGCCATGCCTTATTGTTATGCTTATGGCACCCCTTCTTCTTTTGGGCTGTAAAGGAAAAGCGGATTATAAGGAAACCCTGATCCGTATAAGCAAAAAAGGGACCATAGAATCTGAAATATATGAAAGCTTTGATAAGCCCTATTATAATAAAACAGAGCTCGAATCCGTCATAAACGAGGAGATAGATGATTTCAATGCACTCAATTCCAACGAAGAGAGGGTAAAGCTTAAGGAAACGGTAGTCGAGGACGGTAGTGTTTCGGTCACTATCACCTATAAATCCTGCAGCGATTATAAGGAATTTAACAATGTGGATTTCTTTGTCGGAACTGTTAATGAGGCAAGGGCTCAGGGCTATCCCATGACACTTACCATGAAGTCGACAGGGGGAGGCCCGAATATTTCCGAAGAAGATCTGAATACCATGGGGGAGAGCAAGATCATTATCATCTCAGAGCCCGTACTTGTGGAAACCCCTTCAGATATACTCTATGTTACAGCAAACATAGAACTGGTTGATGAGAACCATGCAAGGATGTCGAGCGATTCATCCGGAAAAGCATATATAATCATAAAATGATCAAGGAGTAAGCTGATGGAAAAAACTTTGGAAAAAATCGTAGCACTGGCCAAAACAAGAGGATTCGTATATCCGGGTTCGGAGATATACGGAGGCCTTGCCAATACCTGGGATTACGGAAATCTTGGCGTTGAACTCAAGAACAACGTAAAGAAGGCATGGTGGCAGAAATTTGTCACGGAAAGTCCTTATAATGTGGGCGTAGACTGTGCTATTTTAATGAATCCCCAGACATGGGTCGCATCGGGACATCTCGGAGGATTTTCCGATCCTTTAATGGACTGTAAGGAGTGTCATGAAAGATTCAGGGCTGATAAGCTCATAGAGGATTATGCCGCTGAAAAAGGCATTACCCTTGAGAAGCCTATAGACGCATATTCACAGGAAGAGATGAAAAGCTTTATAGAAGAGCATAATGTCTGCTGTCCTACCTGCGGTAAGCACAATTTTACAGATATAAGACAGTTCAACCTTATGTTCAAGACCTTTCAGGGTGTGACAGAGGATGCAAAGAATACCGTATATCTCAGACCGGAAACTGCTCAGGGTATCTTTGTCAACTTCAAAAACGTACAGAGAACCTCAAGAAAGAAGATACCGTTTGGTATAGGACAGATCGGTAAATCCTTCAGAAATGAGATAACACCGGGAAATTTCACCTTCAGGACAAGAGAATTTGAACAGATGGAGCTTGAGTTTTTCTGTGAGCCGGGGACTGATCTTGAATGGTTCAAATATTGGAGGGGCTTCTGCAGAGACTGGCTCATTTCTCTTGGAATAAAGGAGGAGGAGATGAGACTCAGGGATCATGACCCTGCAGAGCTTGCCTTCTATTCAAAGGGAACTACCGACATAGAATTCTTATTCCCGTTCGGATGGGGAGAACTCTGGGGCATAGCTGACAGGACCGATTATGATCTTATGAGACATCAGGAGACCTCAGGTCAGGATATGACCTATTTTGACGATACAAAGAGTGAAAAATACATTCCCTATGTTATAGAGCCTTCGCTTGGTGCGGACAGGGTTGTTCTGGCCTTTTTGTGTGCAGCCTACGATGAGGAGGAGATAGGAGAGGGAGATGTAAGGACGGTCCTTCATTTCCATCCGGCTCTTGCACCTGTAAAGATCGGTGTCCTTCCTCTTTCAAAGAAGCTTAACGAGGGTGCGGAAAAGATCTACACAGAGCTTTCAAAACGTTACAACTGTGAATTTGATGACAGGGGTAATATCGGTAAGAGATACAGGAGACAGGATGAGATCGGAACCCCCTTCTGCATAACCTATGATTTTGATTCGGAGAATGATAATGCGGTAACGGTAAGGGACAGGGATTCGATGGAACAGGAGAGGATAAAGATAGAGGATCTTGTCAGCTATTTTGATGAGAAGTTCATGTTCTGATCCTGAGATGATCAAAAATATACACAGGGCCCGGAGACGGGCCTTGTATGTATAAAAATTTTTTTATCATACAGTTAGCTTTGACTAATCACGATATGAACAGGAGGGGTATATGAAAAAACCATTCATTGCGGGAATGCTGCTTGCAACAATTCTTATCGGCGCTGCAGCGACACTGACCGCGTTCAATTTCGGTTCCAGGGGAAAGGAATATGAGGCTGCCCATGCCACAAGGGGCTCTGTTGCGGGGATAATAGAGGAGACAGGGGATATAAGCAGTAATGATGAATATACCTATTATGCAGCCATTTCTGCCCCCATAAGCTCGATATCCATAAAAAAAGGAGATTCCGTATCGATAGGCGATAAGCTGGTAACCTATGACACAAAAGATTATGAGCATAATGTGATCCAGGCGGAGCTACAGAGCAAACAGAGTGAAGATACGGCTAACGGTCAGATATCAAAGAGCAATAATTATTCAGCCAAATATAACCAGGCAGTTGCGGATGACCAGGCCTATGCGGTCCTTTATTATATAAGCCGGGAAAACGGCGACAGTATCACAGAGACCAGATATTCGACAAATTACCAGATGCAGTGTGAGATCGACGGTCTTAACAGACAGATCGCAGAGGTCAGTGAAGAAATAGTAAACCTGCAGTCTGAAATGACAAAGATAAGCAATTCCGATAATCCCGATCCAAATCTCATAAATGAAAAAGAAAATGCGATCGCCGATAAAAATAACCGGGTGGCGGAATTAAGATCCACACTGGCATCCATATATCCCCAATCCTATACACCGACAGAAAACATGCAGATCAATGATATTTCCAATCAGATGGAAGATATCTCAAGGAACTGGACACAGGCAAGGACAAATATCAACGCCTATGAGGCTAATGTTTTGACCGCCGGCCAGAAGGAAGCGCTGAATGACCAGGTTGATATAGCCAAAGAAAATGAAAGCTATGCAAGGAGCTCTTTGGAAAAGGCTCAGGCAGGGATAGATGCAACCTTTGACGGTATAGTCACCTCCTGCAGTGTTGAAGAAGGATCCGTGGTAGCCAAGGGTTCGCCGCTTTTTACCATAGTTTCAAGGTCGGATCTAAAGGTCACGGTAATGCTTTCAAAGTACGATGTTGCGTCTGTCAGGGAAGGTCAGAGAGCAGAGCTTGACGTCGCAGGTAAGAGATATGTGGGACATGTTTCAAGGATAAGTCAGATAGCCACTACGGATTCATCGGATAAGAGCAAGGTGGAGGTTGATATAAAGATAGAGGGAGGTCAGGATCTTATCCTTGGGATAGAGGCGGATGTTACTATCTACACCGATGAAAAGGATGATGTTCTCCTTATCCCGTATGCGGCCTTTTACAGTGATGATGAGGGCGATTACTGTTATGTGATAGAAGACGGGGTCATAGTCAAGAAATATATTCAGGCGGGAATAGTGAGCAATGACAGCGTTGAGGTCAGGGATGGATTAAAGGAGAATGCTGTCGTTATCACAGATGCGATAACAGATGAGCAGGTAGGAGATAAAGCAGTTGAAGCCGTTCATTGAATTCAGAAACGTTGAAAAAAAATATATGATCGGAGATAACGCCTTTTACGCCCTTAAGGATGTAAATCTCTCGATCTATGAGGGAGAGATGGTAGTGATATTAGGACCCTCCGGAGCCGGAAAGAGCACTCTTTTAAACCTCCTTGGGGGGATGGATTCACCTACGGGAGGCAATATTTTCATAAATGATCATGATATCTCCAAATTTAAGGATGATGAACTGACTGTCTACAGGGCATGGAACGTCGGGGTGG
Organism: Lachnospiraceae bacterium; assembly: GCA_024687745.1. Taxonomy (GTDB): domain Bacteria; phylum Bacillota; class Clostridia; order Lachnospirales; family Lachnospiraceae; genus UBA2868. The sequence goes on along the minus strand of JAILEM010000188.1, from coordinate 37,952 downwards.
TATTTCAGTTCTATAATCTTGTGCCTACACTTACGGCTTATGAAAATGTTGCTTTGATGAAGGATGTGAGAAAAAATGTAAAGAGAGGATCCGTATGGGAAAAGGATAATGCCGGATTGGAGCTTTTGGATCCAAAGGAGACTCTGGCTTCTGTAGGACTTGCCGACCATATGGATCAGTTTCCGTCACAGATGTCGGGAGGAGAACAGCAAAGGACATCCATAGCAAGGGCGCTGGCCAAAAATCCCAGACTCTTACTCTGCGATGAGCCTACCGGTGCTCTTGATACGGATACGGGAAAGGAAGTTCTTAAGCTCCTTCAAAGAGTATCAAGCAAGCAGAAGCATACCGTAGTTATGGTCACACATAATTCAAGCTTTGCGGATATCGCAGACAGAGTCATAAGGGTAAAAAACGGGACGGTCAATTCGATCATCACGAATGATGAACCAAAGAGTGCCGATGAGGTGAGCTGGTAATGCTGTTAAGAAAAATGTGGAGGGACCTTTTAAAAAACAAGGTCCAGTTTTTTTCTATATTTATCATGTCGTTTCTGGGGATATTTGTCTTTTCGGGTCTGGATTCCGAAGTCAGCGGGATGGATCATTATGAAGGGGTATACTATGAGAATACAAACCTTTATGATATCTGTGCCCAGGGTATGGCATTTAAGAACCGTCATCTTTCAAAGGTTAAGTACCTTAAGGATGTAAAGGAGGCAGAGCTCAGATTCAAAACAGCCGGTAAGGCAGAGCTTTCAAAAGAATATGATCTTCAGATGCTCTTCATAGATGACAATAAGATATCCCGGATGATCCTTGCGGAAGGTATACCGTACACTCCCGGAGCTTCAGGGGTGTGGGTGGATATCAATTTCATGAAAAAACAGGGATTATCCGTCGGGGATATGCTTAACATGAAGCTTAACGGTATATCCTTCGGGCAGGAGATAAAAGGAGCCGTCTATCATCCGGAGTTTGTATACTATGTCAAGGATGTTTCGGCATTTATGCCCGATTATGGCGAATATGGATTTGTTGTCATGGATACCGGGTCATATCCGCTTGACGATTTTTATTATAACCAGATGGTTATAAGGTCATCGGTTGCGGATAATACAGGCGGACTTGACAAAGATGAAAAGAACCGGCTTTCCAGACTTATGAATGAGGTAAAATATGTTCTTGATTCGGATGAGGTTATCCTGACCGATAAGGATGCGGATCTGAGTTATCAGACCTTCAGGGCCGAGATAGAACAGCATGCCTCTATGGTATATATTTTTCCTCCGATATTTTTAGCCATAGCCCTGCTTGGCATAATAACAACAATGACCAGGATGACGGCCAAACAAAGGGTACAGATCGGAACACTTAAGGCTCTTGGCTTCAGTAAGAGGACGATAACTGTCCATTATGCCTCCTATGCATTTTTCTTAAGCCTTTTTGGCGGTGTTCTCGGAGCGGTCTTGGGATATTTTACCATAGCAAAGTATATTCTCGGGATGATGAACACCTCCTATATCCTTCCCAAAGTAAATACGGTCTTTTCGTTTAAATCATATGCGGCTGTCCTTATATCCGTGATCATCTCATCACTTGTCAGCATTATGGCCTGCAGAAAGGAATTATCGCCGGCACCCGCAGATACCCTAAGGCCTGCTTCGCCTAAAAATCTGAAGCATTCCCTGATAGAAAGAAGTTTCCTCTGGAAGCATATCGGATTCACCATACAATGGAATCTCAGAGATATATTACGTAATAAGATAAGGACCATAATGGGAATAATAGGTGTGCTGGGATGTTCGATGCTCATCTTTGCGGCCTGTGCTTGTCTTGATACGGTTGAATTCATAACCACATGGATGTATGGGGAATTAAATACTTCAAGGTATTCAATTATAATGAACGAAGGCGTCTCATACGGGGATACAGCCGAGTATGCAAAAAAATACAAAGGACAGATGGTATCCACCCTCGGGTGTGAATTTGAGGCCGGAGGGATAAAGAAATCAGGTAATATCACCATACCGGACAGGGGAAACTATCTTCACTATCAGGACAGGCAGCTTAAGCATATCGATCTCCATGAGGATGGGGTGGCGATGTCCTACAGGATGTCGGTCCTGCTTGGGATAAAGGAGGGCGATATGTTCTCCTGGCATATAATCGGCGATGATAAATGGCATACGGACAGGGTCAGTGATATATACAGGAATCCCTCTGTCCAGGGAATAACGATGTCAAGGAAAAGATATGAAAGCTACGAATACAGCTTTTGTCCACAGACTATATATACAAACATGGATCCGGTAAAAGAGCTTAAGGATGATGATAACATAGCCGGGGTCCAGGGCCTTTCCGAGATGATGAAGGCCATGGATGCCATGAAGGAAATGATGTATGCCATGGTATATATAATGATAACCGCTGCAGCGATACTTGGAATAGTGGTTTTATATAACCTTGGTGTTCTTTCGCTGGTTGAAAAGAACAGGGAGATGGCAACCCTTAAGGTTCTTGGCTTCAAGAGCGCCAGGATCAGGAGTATATTACAGATACAGAATGTATGGGTCACCCTTCTTGGCATTTCCTGTGGTATACCTTTTGGGATCGTGGTCATAAACATTCTGTTTGGTACCATGCCCGAATCCATGGATTATGTGGCAAAATATTCGGAAAAATCATTTATTATCTGTATTTTGGGAACCTTTGTCCTTTCTTATCTTGTAAACAGGGTACTGTCGGGAAAGGTCAAAACCATAGATATGGTAGATGCATTAAAGGGACAGGAATAGATATGGACAAAAGTCCCGGTATGTGTTAAAGTATTATGGTGAGTGGACATCTCATGATTGAACGATACTTAATTCATAGTGAGAATAAGAGGTACGGAATTAATGGTTTTTAGCAAGGGGATAAGACCCGGCAAAAACATCATAGAGGAAAAATAAGCCTGACTACCAAGGGGGTAAGTTGGGCTTTTTTTAATATATCAGAGAGGAGAATACCACATGAAGAAATGGGTATATTTATTCAGCGAAGGAAATGCTGACATGCGAAACCTTTTAGGGGGGAAAGGTGCCAACCTGGCGGAGATGACAAATATAGGTCTCCCGGTACCGCAGGGCTTTACCATAACAACGGAAGCCTGTACCCAGTATTATGAGGATGGAAGGGAGATCAACGACGAGATCCGCGGCCAGATCGAAGAGTATGTTTTAAAGATGGAAGAGATCACCGGAAAGAAGTTCGGAGATGTTTCAAATCCCCTTCTTGTATCTGTCCGTTCAGGTGCCAGGGCATCAATGCCGGGTATGATGGATACCATCCTTAATCTCGGGCTTAACGAAGAGGTTGTTGAGGCTATCGCCAGACAGTCAGGAAATCCCAGATGGGCCTGGGACTGCTACAGAAGATTTATACAGATGTATTCTGATGTAGTAATGGAAGTGGGAAAGAAGTATTTTGAACAGCTTATAGATGAAATGAAAGACAAGAAGGGTGTTAAGCAGGATGTCGAGCTTGGCGCCGAGGATCTTAAGGAGCTTGCGGAACAGTTCAAGGCAGAATATAAGAAAAAGATCGGTTCCGACTTCCCCACAGATCCCAAGGAACAGCTCATGGGTGCAATAAAGGCGGTATTCCGTTCATGGGATAACCCCAGAGCTAATGTATACAGAAGAGATAACGATATCCCCTATTCCTGGGGAACGGCGGTTAATGTTCAGTCCATGGCCTTTGGTAATATGGGTGATGACTGCGGAACAGGTGTTGCCTTCACCAGAGATCCCGCAACCGGCAACAAGGGTCTTTTCGGAGAATTCCTTACAAATGCACAGGGGGAAGATGTTGTAGCAGGCGTACGTACTCCCATGCATATTTCGGAAATGGGCGAAAAATTCCCCGAGGCATTCAAACAGTTTAATGACGTTTGCAGGACACTCGAGAGTCATTACAGGGATATGCAGGATATGGAATTTACCGTTGAGCACAGCAAGCTCTATATGCTTCAGACAAGAAACGGTAAGAGAACGGCACAGGCTGCCCTTAAGATAGCCTGTGATCTTGTGGATGAAGGAATGAGAACGGAACAGGAAGCTGTTGCGATGATAGATCCGAGAAACCTTGACACACTTCTTCATCCCCAGTTTGACGCTGCTGCGATCAAGTCCGCAACTCCCATGGGAAAGGGTCTTGGTGCATCACCCGGTGCTGCCTGTGGAACTATAGTATTTACAGCTGAGGATGCGGAAAAGGCATGCCAGAGCGGACAGAAGGTCGTACTTGTAAGACTTGAGACTTCCCCTGAGGATATAACAGGTATGAAGTCGGCACAGGGTATACTTACCGTAAGAGGAGGTATGACCTCCCATGCAGCCGTTGTTGCAAGAGGAATGGGCAAGTGCTGCGTATCGGGCTGCGGCGATATAAATATGGATGAGGCCAATAAGAAGTTTACTCTTGGCGGTAAGGAATATCATGAGGGAGATGCGATCTCCATAGACGGTTCCACCGGAAATATCTATGATGGGATCATCCCTACGGTGGATGCAAAGATCGCCGGAGACTTTGACAGGATCATGTCCTGGGCGGATAAATACCGTACAATGAAGGTGAGGACAAATGCCGATACACCTGCGGATGCCAAAAAGGCAAGGGAGCTTGGAGCCGAAGGAATAGGACTTTGCAGAACAGAGCATATGTTCTTTGAGGAGACAAGGATAGAAGCCTTCAGAGAGATGATCTGCGCAGATTCGGTTGACGGAAGGGTCGCTGCTCTTGACAAGATAATGCCTTATCAGCAGAAGGATTTCGAGGAACTCTATGAAGCTCTCGAAGGATGTCCTGTTACCATAAGGTTCTTAGATCCTCCTCTTCACGAATTCGTGCCCACAGAGGAGGATGATATCAGAAAGCTTGCCTTCTCCCTCGGAAAATCCGTAGAGGAAGTCAAGACATATATAGATTCCCTGCATGAGTTCAACCCCATGATGGGTCACAGAGGACTAAGACTTGCGGTTACCTATCCTGAGATCGCAAAGATGCAGACAAGAGCGGTCATAAGAGCTGCAGTTAATGTCCAGAAGAGACATCCCGAATGGAAGATGAATCCTGAGATCATGATCCCTCTTACCGCTGATGCAAAGGAATATAATTATGTAAGAAAGATAGTTGAAGATACAGCAAAGGAAGAGCTTAACAATGCGGGAGCCATAATCAGCTACGAGATAGGAACGATGATAGAGACTCCGAGAGCTGCACTCACAGCTGAAGAGATAGCTAAGACAGCCGACTTCTTCTGCTTCGGAACAAATGATCTTACACAGATGACCTTTGGCTTCTCCAGAGATGACGCCGGAAAGTTCTTAAATTCTTATTATGATAATAAGATCTTTGAAAATGATCCCTTCTCAAGGCTTGATCAGACGGGTGTCGGCAAACTCATGAAGATCGCCATAGAATCAGGTAAACCGGTTAATCCTTCGCTTCATATCGGTATCTGCGGAGAGCACGGAGGAGATCCTACATCCGTAGAATTCTGTAACAGTATAGGCCTTGATTATGTTTCATGTTCACCCTTCAGGGTTCCCATCGCGAGACTTGCTGCAGCACAGGCTGCTATCGCAAAGGAAAACGAAAAGAAAACATCAGGCTGCCGTGGTAAAGGAGAGGGAACTAAATTTAACTTTGATGGAAAGGATCTTAAGAAGGAATTCATAGACAAGGCCAACCAGGTAACAGAGGTTGCAAAGGATGTTGCACAGGAGGTCGCAAAAGTATCCGTTGAAGTTGCCAGGGCTTCTGCCGCAGGAGTAAAGGCAGGTATACACGAAGCCAAGAGGACCTATGAGGAAAACAAGAAGAACCAGTAAAAGACAGTGATATAAAAAGATACCATGGTCCTTGACCGGATCATGGTATCTTTTTAATAAATTATAGCCCTTTGGTCTTTCGAGTCGTATAATATGTTAGATAGCAGATAAAAAGACATAACAACAGTAAGGATCTGTGATCATTCGAAAGGAAGGAAGATATGGAAGACAGTATTGACAGAAGATTAACGTTGGACGAACTGGAAATGGTGATCGGCGGTACCGATATTGCGGCTGATGTGAGAATAACGGAATTTGAAAGGATCTGGAAGCAAAAGAATTATAACGAACTGCCCGACATGACAAAGCATACACATGACCAGATACTTGATGAATTCCTCCGGTCAGGCAAATCTGCGGAAGAATTCCTTAAAAATATCCGCATCTGATATTATATTTTTCAAAGGAGGATAAAAGGGGATGAGCGAAAAAAAAGTTACAAAGCTTGATGATGATATCATGTCGTCGGTTAACGGAGGAGTCGATAAGAATGGAGGTTTAAATTCAGTTAAGGACAGAGAAAACGTGCCTACGACTGATGCTTTTTGCCCTTCATGTAATAAGGAGAGAAAGTTTTACTGTTATTCCGGCGGTCAGGCCATATGCTCTGAATGCGGGTTTAAGATCAAACTATGATACATATATAAATACAGATGATATCATGAGGGTTTATCTTATGTATATGTTCCGGCGGGTAATAAACCTGCCGGAATTATTTTTGCTATCCTTTATATCTTTATAAGGAAAACGGAAAATAAATATGGTATAATTTTATTGTTCTTTATCGATCAGGCAGGATAATAAACCGGATTTCCTGATCTTGATTATATCCTTAGGAGAAAATATCAACATGAAAAAAGAATTGAGATATATCATAACCGGATTTGTTCTGGTTGTTACTATCGCAATAGTTATTTTTTTGTCTCTCTACAGGTATATGAGCAAACAGACCGAAAAAGATGTAAGGGCCATAGCGGAGGTACATCTTAAGGGGATAGTGAACGAAGAGCTCGACAGATATTCGGTAGTTAAGGGCATCCGTTTCGGACAGCTTAATGCGCTTAAGGATGAGATACTCAGTGCCGATGCCGATATCGGTTCGGGAAAGATGCAGGAGATCGTTGAAAAATATGCAAGCTTTCAGGATCTTGAATCCTGTGCACTGATCTCTGAAGAGGGAAGCATCGAAGTGCTCTATGGACTTGATATCACGAAATTCGGTGACATGGAATATCTTACGGAAAGCATGAAAAGCGGTGAAGAGATCGTCACGGGAGGATGGCATGATGATGAGCAGCTTATAATATATGCTTCACCCATAAGTGTTGAGATGTCTGACGGCAGTGAAAGTATCGGTTTTCTCTGGTGTAAATCCGATGTCAGCTTCAAGGAGGTCATGAATCTTAAAAGTGAAGACAGCCTTGTCTATTTCCATATAATCAGAAAAGATGGCACATATGTACTTAAAAATTCCGATTCCACGGGCAACGATTATTTTGAAAAATTAAGAGATCATTCAGATCCTGTCGGAATGAGTAAGGATGATGCGGTAAACAGGCTTAGAGAAGCCATCGAAACAGAAGGAGAATTCTCACTTAATACAAAATACACCGACAGCGAAAACGGTATAAATGAAAGAAGAAGTATATACGGGACTCCTTTGGAGGGGAGCAACTGGTATCTGATATCGATAATACCTTATGGTATCCTGGATGAGATGATAGGTGAAATGGCATCATCGAGATCAAAGGGAATGATGCTTTCGATTGCGGCTCTTTTTGCCGTAATGCTGCTTTTGTTCTCAGCTTACCTTAAAATGACCCGAAAGCAGGTAAACGATCTTGAAAAGTCCAAGGCAGAGACTGAGGATGCGCTTGAGGAAGCCATGGCCGCAACTGAGGAAGCAAGGGCTGCCACTGATGAGGCCATGAGTGCAAGAGATAAGGCCGAGGCTGCGATGGCAGAGACAGAAGAGGCCTATGCAGAGGCTGAAGAGGCAAGGAAGATCGCTTTTGAAGCCAGGGAAGAGGCAGTACATGCAAATCAGGCCAAGAGTGAATTCCTTTCTAATATGAGTCATGATATCCGGACCCCTATGAATGCCATAATAGGCATGGCCGCCATAGCAGAAGATCATATAGACGATAAGACAAGAGTTAAGGACTGTCTGCATAAGATAGATCTTTCCGGTAAACATCTGCTCGGACTTATCAATGATGTACTTGATATGTCAAAGATAGAAAGCGGAAAGATGACTCTGAGTCTGGAGGCCTTATCCTTAAGGGTGACCATGGAAACGATCTGTGAGATCATAAGACCTCAGATAAGGACAAAAAAACAGAATTTTGATATTTTTATCAGTAATATCATCTCTGAAAATGTATACTGTGACGGGGTAAGGATCAATCAGGTGCTGCTCAATTTTCTGAGTAATGCCGTAAAATTCACACCTGAAGGCGGTGATATCTCGGTAAGCCTTTATCAGGAGCCTTCGGAAAAAGAGGATCATGTAAAGACCCATCTCATCGTTAAGGACAGTGGTATGGGAATGACTGAGGAATTCCAGAAGAAGCTGTTCACGGCATTTGAAAGAGAGGATAACAGGAGAGTACATAAGACCCAGGGAACCGGTCTTGGAATGACGATAACAAAGCATATCGTGGAAGCCATGGGTGGAACGATCGAGGTTAAGAGCGCTCCGGGTGAGGGTACCTCCTTCCACGTGATCCTTGATCTTGAGAAGGTTAAGGGTAATATTTCGGATATGAAGCTTCCTGCCTGGAAGATCCTTGTGGTGGATGATAATGAGGATCTTTGCAGATCGGCCATATTATCACTTGAGGAGCTTGGAACAAGGCCTCAGTATTGTCTGAGCGGAAAGGAAGCCATAAAGGTTGCGGTAGAGGCAAACAATAATAATGATCCTTTCTTTGCCATACTTCTGGATTATAAGATGGATGACATGGATGGTATAGAAACAGCCAAAAGGCTCAGGGAACAGCTTGGAGATGCTGTACCCATCAATCTTATATCCGCTTACGACTGGGCGGAATTGGAGCACGAGGCAGGGAATGCGGGTATCAACGGATTTATCGCTAAGCCTCTCTTTAAGTCGACTCTTTATCATGAACTCATCAAGTATGACAGTGACAGGGAAGACAGGGCTGAGGCAGAGATCGTTACTGATCCTTCCGAAGCTGATATTTCCGGACTTAAGATATTACTTGCCGAGGATAATGAGATCAATGCTGAAATAGCAACGATGATCCTTGAAGAAAATGAAGTTAAGGTTGACTGGGCTGAGGACGGTAAGCAGGCGGTCGATATGTTTGAAGCATCGGATGAGGGCTATTACGATGCTATCCTTATGGATCTGAGGATGCCTCATATGAATGGGTATGAGGCAACGGCGGTAATAAGGACAATGAAGAGAAGTGATGCTGCAGGAGTACCCATCATAGCGATGACCGCAGATGCCTTTGCCGATGATGCAAAGAAATGCCTGGAAGCCGGGATGAATTCCCATCTTGCAAAGCCAATAAATATAGATCTTTTAAAGCAGACATTATCACAATATAAAAAATGAGATAAGAAAGAGGGATAAGTTATGGAAAATTTCAGAAAACACAGTGGTCTGAAGAGAAGCATACTTATAGTGGAGGATGAGGCTGTAAACCGTGATATACTCGGATTCATACTTGAGGATTCCTATGATGTTTCCTATGCGGAGAACGGTCAGATAGCACTTGATATGATCAGGGCGTCAGAACAGCCGTATTCACTGATCCTGTTAGATCTGATGATGCCCGTGATGGATGGCTATACACTTTTGTCTACCCTGAAAGAGGATGATAAGTATAAATATATACCGGTCATTGTCTTAACGGCCGAAAAGAACGCCGAAGTAAAGAGCATAAAACTCGGAGCCGCGGATTTCATCAAAAAACCCTATGATATGCCTGAAGTTATAATGGCAAGATGCGAAAGGATAATCGAGCTATACGAGGATCAGAAGATCATCAGGTCTACCGAGAGGGATGAACTGACGGGGCTTTATTCAAGGAATTTCTTTTATGAATATGTTAAGCAGATAGAAGAACTTGACAGTAACAATAAAAGAGATGCCCTTGTACTCAATGTGGATCATTTCAGGCTTGTCAATGAGATATACGGACATGAAGAGGGAGACAGGGTGCTTAGGTTTATTGCCGATTCCCTGAAGGATATTTTTGCAGAGGATGCTTCGATAATATGCAGATCTGACGCTGACAACTTCTATATTTCATGCATCCACAGGGATGACTACAGGGATCATCTTGAAAGGATTCAGGATAAGCTTGATAAGATAGATATCTCACATAAGATAAGGATAAGGGCGGGCGTCAATATTAATCTTGAGGAGATCGTTTCCGTGGCAACGAGATTTGACAGGGCAAAAGCTGCCTGCGACAGGATAAGAGGTGATTTCACCAGAAATATAGCTTATTACAGTAAGGATATCCTCAAACAGGTTATATTTCATGAACGTCTCATAAATGAGATGGGAAAGGGAATGGAGGACGGAGATTTTGTGGTTTATTTTCAGCCCAAATATCTCATAAAGGGGGATGAACCTAAGCTCACAAGTGCAGAGGCACTTATAAGATGGAAGCATCCTGAGCTTGGAATGATAAATCCCGGAGAATTTATCCCTTTATTTGAAAATAACGGACTGATCCAGAAGCTTGACAATTATGTATGGTCCAAGGCTGCCGCAAAGATCAGGGACTGGAAGGACAGACTGGGAGTTTCGGTTCCGGTATCCGTCAATGTATCCCGTATAGATATCTATGACAGCGCATTTGAAGATAAACTGATGAATATATTAAAGGAAAATGATATCACTCCTGAGGATCTGCTCATCGAGATCACCGAATCAGCCTATTCCGAAAATGCCGGTGGATTGTTGAAGGTTGTCAACAGCTTAAGGAATAAGGGGTTCAGGATAGAGATGGATGATTTCGGCTCCGGATATTCTTCGCTGAATATGCTTACGGTCATGCCTATAGATATTATCAAGATGGATATCGGATTTATTAGGAATATGACTAAGGACGAGAAGAGTAAGCGTCTCGTGGAGCTTATCATAAATATCGCCCAGTTCTTAAAGCTGAGGGTTGTTGCCGAGGGAGTGGAAGATAAGGATCAGCTTGAAATGTTAAAGGGCATGGGATGTGACATAGTACAGGGATTTTATTTCTCAAAGCCGCTTCCGGCAGAAGAGTTTGAGGCTTTATTCTGACAGGTGAACTGATCAAAGGAGGTCAAAATGCTTACGATCGACAATCTTAACGAACTTGGAGCAAATACCGGGGAGGGACTTAAAAGATGCATGGGAAGAGAGGATATGTATCTAAAGCTTGTTCCCAGGGCTTTGAATGACACAAATTTTGAAAAGTTAAAGGAGGCTGTAGGTGAAGGGGATCTTACCGCCGCTTTTGAAGCGGCACACGCCTTAAAGGGTGTTTCGGGTAACCTTTCCCTTACGCCGATATTTGATAAATCCGAAGAGATCACAGAACTTCTGCGCATAAAGAGTGATGCCGATTATGCTGTGCTCGTTGAAGAGCTGATAGGGATCAGGGACAGGTTCAGGGCGCTTTGTGAATGAAGTTCCTTCTTTATACATAAAAACTTAACAATTTATAGGGCTTGGGTCTATTGACTTTAATCCCTTTTTGTACGATACTATATATGTATAGGTAGCTAAATCTGCGAGCTGCCCGTACAGTAAACGAAACGGATTTCAAATTTGATACAAGGAGGTAGAAAAATGAGTTCATTTGACATCAGCAGCATGTTGGGAACCTCATCTTCGAACAGTTCTTCCTATGGTACGATCAGCTTAAGCGAATATGCTTCCATCAAAAACGGAAGCTATGCAAAGCTTGCAAAGGCGTATTATGCCGAGGAGGATACCAAGGCCAAGGCTGAGGATTCCGACAGCGATACCAAGCTGACAAGCATCAGATCCGGTGCCGATTCCCTTAAGGAAGCAGCCGATGCGCTTCAGGACAAGAGTCTTTGGGAGAAAAAGACCATAAAGTCTGTTAATGAAGAAACCGGAGAAGAAACAGAAACTACAGATTATGACTGGGATGCCATAACCAAGGCTGTAGAGAAATTTGCCGACGCGTATAACAGTACACTTGATAATGCGGTGGATTCCGATACCAAAGGCGTTCTGCTCAATGCAGGATGGATGGTTGGAAATACATCCAAGTTTCAAAACCTGTTATCAGACGTAGGAATTACGATTGGCTCTGACAACAAACTCAGTGTTGATGAAGAAGCACTTAAGAAGGCTGATGTAAACACACTTAAGGTATTGTTCAGCAATACCAATTCCCTTGCGGATGATGTAAGCTCCAAGGCATCTTCGATATCAAGAGCTGCAGCTAATGCAGGAGGAACTACATATACAAGTGATGGAACCATAAGCAGTCTTTACGAGGGCTTTTCGACAGAGGTCTGACCTTACAGTTAAGAAGGAGGAAGAAATATGAGCACAATATCACAGATATCAGGCATTAATAATCTGTATAATAATCCTGATATAAACAATCCCGAAAAAAAGCCGGCAAACAAACCAGAAGAAACAGCTATTAACAGCAATGATATAGCAGCTGTTTTCACAAAGACACCGGCGGAAGAGACCGACTCTGCAAAGCAGATCTATTCTGTTAACAAGATGAGTCAGGAGGAAAGAGACGAGCTTATTCAGAAGCTTCAGGCAGATACTGAAAGCAGAATAAACCAGATGAAATCGTTGGTAAGCAAGATGTTTACCGATCAGGCAGGCGCTTCTGCAACAGCAAATGATGATGAAATATGGAAGATGTTTGCTAACGGAGATCTTTCCACTGTATCGGAGGCAGCCAAGGCACAGGCGGCAGAGGATATTTCGGAAGACGGATACTTCGGTATCAAGCAGACATCGGAAAGACTCTTTGATTACGCAAGTGCTCTTGCAGGAGACGATCCGGACAAGATGAAAGAGATGCAGGATGCCATAGAGCAGGGATATAAGGATGCTACGGAAACCTGGGGAAAAGATCTTCCCGAGATAAGCCAGAAAACCCTTGAGGCTACAAATTCCCTGTTTGATGATTATTATAAGGCAATGGGTATTGAAGCATAATTTAAGTTTTTTTATCAGGCGGTCTGTTATTGCAGGCCGCCTTTTGCATTATTTGACAGTATCGTTATATGAAGATATTATTAATCTTGATCTGATCTTAACGGGTATTGATTAAGGAGAAATTAAAATGGGATTTTATTCGGTGACGGGTGAGACAGAAAAAAGTATTCTTAAGGATGAATACAGAAACGGAGATAAGATAGGGCTTGTTACTCTCGGAAACACCTGTCTTTTTTTTAAGTCCGGCTGGAAGAAATATTATATTCCATATTCGGATATTAAACGCTGCTTCAGAAGAGTACATGTTTTACCCATAAAGAATAAGAAAACAGGTGAAAACAGCCTGCAGGTAGAGTCGGTCGTTGTGATGGATGTACAGAAGGAGCTTGCTCAGATACAGTTTCCGGGGAAAAACTCCGTGGATGATTTTCTGAAAAAAATAGTTGAAAAAAATCCTGATATTTCCACGGCACTTCCGAGAAAACTTCAAAAAAAGAATGAGCATAATTTAGGAAATCTGAATCTTTGATGTAATACGCCATATTAGATGTATACTGGCTTTTAAGGTAAAAATCAGGTCGGTTCTAATCAGATATCTATCAATATCGCCGGAAATCAGCTATTGAAATCTTATTATTCCTATGCTAAAGTACATACGTACAGATATGTTAATTTTTTATTTACATATTATTAATAATTCATTCAGATTAAAATCGGAGTATGAGGGATCATCTGATCTTGACTCGGGGAGTGTTTTATGATCGATTACAGGGAGTTTCTGGATCAGATACTGAAAGGCTACAAAAAAAATTATGACATAGTGATGCATGATGATGTTGAAGAGGGGCTTGTAGCCGAAGCGCATATGCATATAACCGAGATGCAGTGCGTTGTTTTTAAAGAGTTCAGTTTGTGGACGGCAAATGCGGATGAATATGTATATTTTTACAGGATTCCGCATCTGACAGAGGAGATCGCAAGGAAGGTCATAAATGACTGTTATGAAGACGGTATGCCTAAGATCGATCTTGATAATGTCAATATAAAGCATCAGCACATGCGGACTCATTTTGTTGCATTGTTTATATGCGATACGGCTGATAAAGAAGCTGTTAAATGCATTAAAAAATGCAAGATTTACAAAAGTTTTCAATTTTCGCTTAAGGGCTGGATGGAAATGCATACAGATCTCATAACACTGGGCGATGAGAAGGTGTATACAAATCGATACGGTACCAAGACAGCGGAATATTTGAAAATACATGTTAAGCACTATAAAAAAGAAAGAGCCTGACATGTAAAATCAATAAAAAGGAGATGTGGGAAAATGAATGGATTACTGCTTTTTATCATTTCACTTGTTTGCCTTATCGTCGGTTATATCTTTTATGGCGGATGGCTTTGCAAGAAGTGGGGTGTAGGCGAGAGCAAAGAAGAAACACCTGCTCATACCGTCGATGACGGTGGTGTTGACTATGTTCCGGCCAAGGCTGCTGTATTGATGGGACATCATTTTTCATCAATTGCAGGTGCCGGTCCTATAACAGGACCTATAAGTGCTGCCGGCTTAGGCTTCGGATGGCTTGCCTGTGTACTTTGGATCGTTCTCGGAGGTATCTTCTTCGGTGGCGTACATGATATGGGTGCTCTTATCGCATCTGTTCGTCATGGCGGAAAATCTATCGGTGAAGTTATATCCATGAACATGTCAAGGAGAGCAAAGAGACTCTTTATTACATTTGCTTATCTGACACTCATCCTCGTTGTGGCTGCATTTGCATCTATCGTTGCATCTACATTTAAGGCTACATATGACGATGCCGGTGTTCTGGATAAGGCAGCTTCGGCTACAAATGCTCAGGTTGCTATGGTTTCTCTTTTGTTCATCCTGATAGCTATTGTATTTGGATTCGCCGTATACCGTAGAAACGTTCCCATGAGTGTTGCTACGATCATCGGTGTTGTTGCCATAGTTTTGATCATATTGATCGGTCTTAACTTCCATCCTATATACTTATCTGAGAAGACCTGGATGTGGGTGGTAGGTATTTATATTGCCATCGCCAGTGTCACTCCGGTTTGGATATTATTACAGCCCAGAGATTATCTTTCAAGTTTCCTGCTTTATGCAATGCTTGCTATTGCGATCGTAGCAGTATTTGTTGCACACCCTTCAATGGATGCGCTTCCTGTTATACAGTCTGCTGAATCTACAAAGCCTGTATTCCCTGTACTGTTTACAACGATAGCATGTGGTGCCATATCCGGATTCCATTCACTGGTTTCTTCGGGTACAACATCCAAGCAGCTTGACAAGGAAACTGATGCCAAGCCCATCGCTTACGGTGGAATGCTTCTTGAGTGTGTACTTGCAGTTGCAACTTTAATAGCAGTTGCTTATGCTTATAACTTTAATGCACAGAATCCCGATGCACCCCTTACAGGTGCTACGGCAATATTCGGTGGCGGACTTGCTCATATGATCGATGATGCCATCCCCGGTACATTTAAGGTACTTAATATACTTCTTGTACTTACATATTCGGCTTTCTGTCTTACATCACTTGATACGGCAACACGTCTTGCACGTTTCATGTTCCAGGAATTCTGGATCGATACAGACAAGGGTGAGACTGCCGAGAACGTTACAGGATATAAGAAATTCCTTTGCAATCCTTATGTTGCAACAATAATCACC
Organism: Lachnospiraceae bacterium; assembly: GCA_024687745.1. Taxonomy (GTDB): domain Bacteria; phylum Bacillota; class Clostridia; order Lachnospirales; family Lachnospiraceae; genus UBA2868. Next base: position 22,199 of record JAILEM010000188.1, on the reverse strand, counting down.
GTAATACTCGGTATTGTTCTTGGACTTAACGGATATCAGAAGATATGGGCACTGTTTGGGTCAGCAAACCAGCTGCTTGCAGCTATCGGACTTCTTGCAGTTGCCGCATGGCTTTCCAAGGCAGGCAAGAGCAATAAGATGGTTGTAATACCCATGGCGTTCATGCTCTGTGTAACGATCGCTTCACTTTTAATCAATACCAAGGATCAGTTTGCTGTTATCTCCGCAGGAGAAGCTGACTGGGGTCCCTGGGTACAGGCTATCGTGGGTATCCTGCTCATCGTACTTGCTGTAGTTCTTGCTATTGAAGGTGTAACAACAATAGCAAAGCGTAATGAAGCAAAGGCCTGATGATTTAAAAAGATAAGATTTTATCGGACTCCCGGAGAGAGATCTTCGGGAGTTTTTTATCATATTTGCTTTAAAGGGATATTTGAATTATACTTTAAACCATGAAAAATAAAGAGATGACTGATAATACAGAATTAAAGACAAAAATAAAAAAGAAAACAAAGCTTACCTCCGTTGCCGTAGTCACTGCTGTAAGCATGATAATAGGAAGCGTATTCGGATCGCCATCAGATGTCCTTATAAAGGATGATGTATATAATAAAACAGCGATCGTACAGATGGTAGAAAACGAAGATCTTCAAGAGGATGATGAAGAGGGTACGGATGATAAGAAAAAGAACGGTCTAAAGGAGAGGATAAGGGCTCTTATATATAAGATACCTTTGGGTGTGAGGGTTTTTGTCCTTGTTCCGTTGTGGTGTCTTGGAACCTTTATGCTTGCGGGCCTTACCTCTGTGTGGAGTGTTGCCCTTTCCCCCCTGCTGTCATCAATACTTCACTGGATAGTGGCGGCACTTTTTATATTTTTGATATTTGTCATGACGGTAAAGGCTGTATTTCCTGACATGCCCATAAAACAGATACTTAATAAGCGAAATATAAAATATCTGTTATCCGGAACAGTTGCGATAGCAATTATAGATCTGCTCTTACCCTTTGCAGTTAAGGATTATGATAAATTCAGGATGGCTGTAAGATTCAGCTTTGGTCTTATACTGTTACTTGCATATACCTTCTTTTTTGTAAAGGACAGGATAAGGATAAAAGAACCCTTGCAAAAGTAAGATGTTAAAAATATTCTTATGATACTGACTGTTGATAAATGGGGATTTTTCTTTTATTATATATGGTAAGGTTTTATTTTGGAAAATGTGATCTAAGAGGGGAAGTAAGGGATGGCTGATAAGAAAAAGCTGTCAAATCAGATAGGCGACCAGATAAAGGATTCACTTGTAAAAAGCCTGAAAAGCGGTGATTTTTCGGGACTGAACGAAGCGATTAACGATTCCGTGAACACCGTTATAAATGAGGCTATAGGCTCTACCCAGAGTACTATAAAGTCTAAGACCGCCCAGTATCAGGAACGAATAAAGAGAGAACATGAAGAGCGGGAGAGGAATGAAGCGGCCAGACGTGAAGCCATCGAAAAAGCCAATGAAGAAAGAAGGATAAGGGAAGAGCTCTACAGGGATCAGCAGCAAAGGAAAAGGAGCAGGTCAAAAAATTCCGGCAAACTGCTTCCTGCCGAGTATTTTAATCCTGTAGGAAATGCCTCCTCCATAGCCTGTATAGTCGGAGGCTCTGCAGGAATGGGGATAGCCGGTATTTCTGTGCTTACAAATCTTGTACATGCATTATTCGGTGCAGCTTCCTTTACGGGTCTGATCTTTCCCGGTGTTATATTTGCCATATCGGCGGGAGTGCTGACATCAGGGATATCAAGGAAAAATATCCTTTCAAGGGCTAAACGCTATGCGGAGATCTGCGGAAATAAAATGTATGCAAAGATATCCGATATTGCCGCAAGTACCGGGACAAAGCAGTCAAGAGTCGTCAAGGACATTAAAAAGATGCTTCAGAAGGGATATTTTACACAGGGATACATTGATGATAAACAGACTACCCTGATGCTTTCCGATTCTTTATATGAACAGTACAGACAGTCAGAAAAGCAACAGGAGCTTAATGAACTAAAGACAAAGGAAGATCTTGAGGGTAAGAATGTAAATATGGAGGCGGCAGCCTCATTAAGTCCCAAAGAACAGGCAGAGCTTAATTCCATGATCGCCGAGGGAATGGAATCCATAAGAAGGCTTCATGATTATAATGAACGTATTCCCGGAGAGGTGATATCCAAAAAGCTCGATATCCTTGAAAGGCTGCTCAATGAGATATTTAACAGGGTCAGGTCTCATCCCGGCCAGATGGACAGGATACACAAGCTTATGGATTATTATCTTCCAACGGTGCTCAAGCTTGTTGAAGCCTATGCGGAATATGATAAGGTTTCCGCTCCGGGTCCTGAGATCAGGGAGGCAAAGCTTGAGATCGAAAAAACCCTTGATACGATCAATAGGGCTTTCGTCAAGCTTTTGAACAATCTGTTCGAGGATTCCGTATGGGATGTTACAACAGATGCAAAGGTATTAAAGACGATGCTTGCCCAGGAGGGTCTGGCAGAGGATATTCCGATCATGGGTGAGAAGCTTGAAATATAAACAGGATCATAAAAAATATAATTCCAAACGTAAACAACTGAGGATAAAGGAGGCACAAAATGAGCGATAGTCTTGAACAAATGATGGAAAAGGCAGTACTTGAAAAGGTACCTGAGGCGGCAGTCAGCGAGGTTATTGAAAAGGAGCCGGCAAAAACCGCTGATATATCTTTGGAAATCCCCCTTCCCAAAATGGAGATCACGGAGATAAACGCCAAAGAAGTGGCAAAAGAAGAGGGTGTACAGCTTACCGAGGAAGAAGCAAGGATGGTGGATGAGTTTGTGTCCCAGATAGATATAAATGATTCACAGCTTGTATTGCAATACGGGGCAGGAGCCCAGAAAAAGATAGCCGATTTTTCCGATTCGGCACTTGATAATGTAAGGACCAAGGATCTTGGAGAGATCGGGGATCTTCTTACAAATGTAGTGACCGAGCTTAAAAGCTTTGATCTTGAGGAGGAGAAGAAGGGTGGATTTCTTGGACTTTTCAAAAAGGGATCCGATAAGCTTACCGGGATAAAGGCAAAGTATGACAAGACTGAAGCCAATATCGATAAGGTTGTCAGCGTTATGGAGGGGCATCAGGTAACTCTTCTTAAGGATGTGGCAATGTTAGATAAGATGTATGATGCAAACTTAAGCTATTTTAAAGAGTTATCCTTATATATAATCGCCGGAAAACAGAAATTAAAGGAAGCTAAGGAGATAGAACTGCCAAAGCTTCTTAAACGAGCCGAAGAATCGGGACTTCCCGAGGATACACAGAAGGCAAGGGATTATTCCTCAATGATAGACCGTTTTGAGAAAAAGATATACGACCTTGAACTTACAAGGAACATTTCCATGCAGATGGCTCCTCAGATAAGGCTTATACAGAACAATGATACGACCTTATCCGAAAAGATACAGTCTACCCTTGTTAATACTATTCCGCTCTGGAAATCCCAGATGGTCATCGCCATAGGTCTTGCACATTCAGGTGAGGCTGCCAAGGCGCAGAGAGAGGTTACCGATATGACAAATGATCTCTTAAAGAAGAATGCCGAAGCACTTAAGATAGCTACAGTTGAGACAGCTAAGGAAAGTGAGCGTGGTATCGTGGATATAGAAACTCTTACTCAGACAAATCAGACTCTTATCGATACTCTCGACGAGGTTATGCAGATACAGAAGGATGGAAGAGTTAAGAGACAGGAGGCCGAGGTTGAGCTTACAAGGATAGAAAACGAGATGAGAAACAAGCTTCTTGAGGTATCAAAGGAATCCTCTGTGGTAAATGCTAACAGGTAATTTATATGATCAAAAAAACATGTATTCAATGTGGTCGTGAATTTGAATTAAGCGATGACGAGATAAAATTCTTTCAGGATAAGAATCTTGATATCCCAAAACGGTGCAGTGACTGCCGTAAGGAAAACAAAAAAAATAAGAAGAACAGATATAATAACAACCATAAAAAAGGATCTTCGGGGAAGAAGGACAATAAAGATGCTTTCATAAAAGAGGAAGGCCCGGGAGAAAAAAACCCCGATATGAGCCGTGATGAAGATATTACTGTTTCTTCCGATAATAAGACATCAGGGAAGAAGTTTTCAAAGGTTGGGGCTGCAGGAGCCATAGCAGCCTGTATCCTTGCCGCAGTCGCCGGCGGGAAGATAGCAAATAATAACAGTCAGACGCTTTTGGAGGATCCAAGCGGTGTTGTTGAAACTGTTGTTGACGAAAAAGCTGATGCAGAAGCCGTTGTTGACGATAAAGCTGATGAGATCGAAAATGTTGACTTAGACATAGACATAGAAGGCATCACTTTTTCCTTCCGTAATTATGCAAGGCTTAATGAACATTATGAAAAGCACGGTGAAGAGATGGGATTTGAGAGTGCTAAGGAATATGAGGCTGCGGCAGATAAGGTGATCCACGATCCTAAAAGCCTTCATAAGATAGAAAAAGAGGACGGAGATTATGTTTTTTATCTTGAGAGTACAAATGAATTTGTGATCCTGTCTCCTGACGGCTATATAAGGACTTACTTTAATCCAAACAGCGGGATCGATTATTATAACAGGCAGTAAAACATGAAAAAATTACTAAAATATCTGAAAAAGTATCGTCTTGAATGCTTTCTTGCACCTATGTTCAAGATGCTTGAAGCAATATTCGAGCTCATAGTTCCTATGGTAGTTGCCTCTATCATAGATGAAGGAATAAAAACAGGAAATACATCTTTTATCAGGGGAAAGGTCATATTAATGACCTTTCTTGCTGTCGTGGGACTTATTGTTGCTATAACTGCCCAGTATTTTTCGGCCAAAGCGGCCACGGGCTTTGCAACTGAGCTGCGTTACGATCTTTTCAGACATATCTTAAATCTTTCAAATAAGGAGACGGATGCTTATGGGTCATCTACGATGATCACGAGGCTTACAAGCGATATAAATCAGACACAGACAGGTATCAATATGTTTTTAAGGCTCTTTCTGAGATCACCGTTTATTGTGTTTGGTGCGATGATCTCTGCTTTTTTGATCGATGTAAGGATAGCATTTATCTTTCTTTTGATGATCGCCGTATTATTTCTTACCGTAGCTCTTATCATGAAATTCAATATTCCCATGCTTAAGAATGTTCAGGGCGCACTTGACCGCATAACTCTTTTATCATCTGAGAATCTTTCGGGTAACAGGGTCATAAGGGCATTCAGTCTTGAAAAAAATGAGATAGATAACTATGGGAAAAGCGTTGATGAACATGTAAGCAGACAGATAAAGGCGGGACATCTCTCGGCACTTATGAATCCCCTTACATATGTCATTGTCAATACCTTTATCGTTATCCTTATTTATAAAGGTGCTATAAGAGTCAGTCTTGGCGAGCTTACCCAGGGTGAGGTCGTTGCTTTGTATAATTATATGTCACAGATCTTAATAGAGCTTATCAAATTCGCAAATCTGATAATAACTATCAATAAAGCGATAGCAAGCGGTAACAGGATAGCGGATATACTTTCTGTCAGCTCATCGATCCCTGTAGAGAGTCTTAATGAGCCTGTTACAGAGCAGATAAATGATAGCTTTGATCCCCAAACAGGGACAGGACGGGATGCTGACAATATAATTGAATTTGACCACGTCTCATTTAGGTATAATGACGGGGGAGATGAGGCGCTAAGTGATATAACCTTTAAGGTAAGAAGGGGACAGACTGTAGGTATAATCGGCGGAACAGGTTCGGGTAAGACAAGTATAATAAATCTTATCCCGAGATTTTATGATGTTTCTTCGGGAGCAGTTAAGATAAACGGAAAAGATGTAAGGGATATTCCCGTAGATAAGCTAAGACACGGGATAGGACTCGTCTTACAGAAGGCTGCCCTTTTTAAGGGGACTATAGCTGAAAATATCAGATGGGGTAATGATGACGCAACAGACAGTGACGTCAAAGAGGCAATAGATCTGGCTGCGGCTTCGGATATCGTAAAGAGTAAGGGCGGTATAGGAGCAATGATAGAACAGGAGGGAAGAAACCTTTCGGGCGGACAGAAGCAGAGGCTCACGATCGCCAGAGCCCTCGTCAGAAAACCGGATATCCTGATACTTGATGACAGTTCATCCGCACTTGACTATGCTACTGATCTAAGGTTGAGAAACAATATCAGGGGTCTGTCAAATTCTCCTACAGTGATCATCGTTTCCCAGAGAACTTCATCCATCAGATATGCGGATAATATAATCGTCATGGAGGATGGTAAGATAGCAGGGACGGGGACACATGATGAGCTTATGAAGGACTGTGAGATATACAGGGAGATACATCTTTCGCAATATGAGAAGGAGGATGCGTGATGAACAGAAAACGATCGGCCGGAAAGCTTTTTGCTTATCTTAAACCGTTCAGGGTCAATATCGGCATTTCTCTTGCCTGCGCCATCATAAATGTGATAATGGTCCTCTATGTGCCCATAATCATAACAAAGGCTATAGATATCATCGCTTACGATGGTTTTGATCTGACAATGATAACGGGGATACTGTTAAGGGCCTTTATCGTTGCCCTTATCGGGGGATTATCCCAGCTTGTCATGAACGACCAGAATAACAGGATAGCATTTAATATAGTTAAGAATATCAGAAACGATGCATTTAAAAAGCTGCAGATCCTTCCTCTTAAATATCTGGACACCAATCCTCACGGCTCCATCGTTTCAAGGCTTATAGCCGATGTGGATCAGTTATCGGACGGACTTATAATGGGCTTTACACAGCTCTTTACCGGAGTAATGACTATATTGGGGACACTTATCTTTATGCTCAATATGAACTTAAAGATAGGGCTCATTGTGGTAGTACTCACTCCCATATCCCTGTTCATAGCAAGATTTATCACCTCAAGGACATATTCCTTATTCAAAAAGCAGTCTGAGATAAGAGGAGAACAGACAGGTCTCATAAATGAGACACTTAATAATATCAGGGTAGTAAAGGCATATTCCCATGAGGATGAGATATTAAGTAAATATAAGACTGTAAATGATGAATTACAGGGAGCTTCCTTAAGGGCTGTTTTCTATTCTTCCATTACAAATCCCGCAACAAGGTTCGTAAATTCCCTTATATATGCTGCGGTTACCCTCTTTGGTGCCATGGTCGTTATAAACGGTGGGATGAGTATAGGAACTCTTGTCTGCTTTCTGAGCTATGCGACCCAGTATACGAAACCCTTTAATGAGATAACGGGAGTGATAACAGAGCTTCAGAATGCGATAGCCTGTGCCGGAAGGGTTTTTGAACTTATAGATGAAGAAGAGGAGATACCGGATAAGGATAATGTCCTTAAAGACGTCAAAGGGAAAATAGAGATAAAGGATGTTGATTTTTCATATCTATTAGACAAACCGCTTATAACTGATCTCAATGTATCGGTAAACCCGGGTGAAAGGGTGGCCATAGTCGGTCCGACCGGCTGCGGCAAGACAACGATAATAAACCTCCTCATGAGGTTTTATGATGTAAATGACGGTTCTGTAAGTGTTGACGGAAATGATATCAGGGATATAACAAGACTCAGTCTTAGAAGATCCTACGGAATGGTGCTTCAGGAGACCTGGCTGAGAAATGCGACTGTTCTTGACAATATAAGGATAGGAAAACCCGATGCCACACTTGAGGAGGTTATAAATGCCGCAAAGGAATGCCACGCCCATTCCTTTATCAGGCGTCTTGAAAAGGGATATGATACGGTCATATCAGAGGACGGGGGACAGCTTTCACAGGGGCAGAAGCAGCTTTTGTGCATAACAAGGATCATGCTCTCACTTCCTCCCATGCTCATTCTTGATGAAGCAACCTCTTCTATAGATACAAGGACAGAGCTTAAGATACAGGATGCCTTTATGAAGATGATGAAGGGAAGAACAACATTTATCGTTGCCCACAGACTGTCAACCATTAAAAATTCGGATCTTATACTTGTCATGCAGGACGGACATGTTGTGGAGCAGGGTAACCATGAGACCCTTATGAAACAGAACGGATTTTACCATAAACTATATAACAGTCAGTTCTCATGATAAAAACCTGCGATAATCAGGTTGAATATGGTTTTATAATAATTTATAATCATTTAGATGTCAGAAAAAGAGGAGGAGATATTATGAGTCATGTGATCCCCATGGGTTATAAAAGCCCTATGAGCTGTAAGGAAACAGAGATAGCCATAAAGGAAGTAAAGGATTACTTTGAAAGGGCACTTGCAAAGGAATTAAACCTGACAAGGGTTTCGGCCCCCTTATTCGTAAAGCCCGAAACAGGCCTTAATGATAATCTTAACGGCGTCGAAAGACCGGTAAGCTTTGGGATAAAGGAACAGAATGATGGAAAGGCCGAGATAGTCCATTCACTTGCCAAGTGGAAGAGATATGCGCTCAAAAAATACGGTTTTGCTCACGGAGAAGGTTTATATACCGATATGAGTGCCATAAGAAGAGATGAGGATACCGATAATATCCATTCCATTTATGTTGATCAGTGGGACTGGGAAAGGGTGATCGAAAAAAAAGAAAGAAATGAATATACACTTAAGATCATAGTCAAGAAGGTTTATGAGGCACTGAAGAATACAGAGGTGTTCATTAATTCAAGGCACCCTGAGATAGACAGGATCCTTCCTGAAGACATCACCTTTGTAACTACCCAGGAGCTTGAGGATAAATATCCCGACCTGACTTCAAAGGAGAGGGAGAAAGAGGCTGCAAAGGAAAACGGAGCGATCTTCTTAATGCAGATAGGCGATAAGTTAAGATCCGGAAAGCCTCATGACGGAAGAGCACCTGACTATGATGACTGGTCTCTTAACGGAGACATAATCGTATATTATCCGCTGCTTGATATCGGATTGGAGCTATCCTCCATGGGAATAAGAGTAGATGAGGACTCTCTTGTTGAACAGCTTCAAAAAGCAGGGTGTATGGAAAGAAAGGAGCTTCCTTTCCAGAACTCGATCATAAATAAGGAGTTACCCTATACGATAGGCGGAGGGATAGGACAGTCAAGGATCTGTATGTTCTTCTTAAGGAGAGCCCATATAGGTGAGGTTCAGAGCTCGATATGGAAGGAAGAGGATTTAAGGGCACTTGATGAGGCCGGAATTACTATCCTTTAAAAAAGAATTATTACAGGAAGGTTATGGAGATGAAGAAATACGGAGTAAATGAGTTAAGGAAAATGTATCTGGAATTCTTTGAGAGCAAGGATCATCTTGCAATGAAGAGTTTTTCACTGGTACCTCATAATGATAAGAGCCTGCTTTTGATCAATGCAGGTATGGCACCTTTAAAGCCTTATTTTACAGGACAGGAGATCCCGCCGAGGAAAAGGGTAACGACCTGTCAGAAATGTGTAAGGACAGGAGATATAGATAATGTCGGAAAGACGGCAAGGCATCTCACTTTTTTTGAAATGCTCGGTAATTTTTCATTCGGCGATTATTTCAAGCATGAGGCTATAGCCTGGAGCTGGGAGTTCCTTACAGAGGTTGTGGGTATGGATCCTGAAAGGCTCTATCCGTCAATATATGGTGAGGATGAGGAAGCCTTTAAGATCTGGACAGAGGAGATAGGTGTTCCCGCAGAGAAGATAACAAGATTTTACAGAGATCCGGTAACGGGAGAATGTGATAATTTCTGGGAACATGGTGCAGGACCCTGTGGTCCCTGCTCGGAGATCTATTATGACAGGGGTGAAAAATACGGATGCGGAAAGCCTGACTGTAAGGTCGGATGTGACTGCGACCGCTTTATGGAAGTCTGGAATAATGTATTTACCCAGTTTGACGGAGACGGGAAGGGAAATTATACGGAGCTTGCCAATAAGAATATCGATACGGGAATGGGGCTTGAAAGACTGGCAGTTGTGGTCCAGGATGTGGATTCCGTATTTGATATAGATACGATGAAGGCTATAAGGGATCATATCTGTACATTATCCGGTGCGGTATATGAAACAGATCCCCAAAAGGATGTATCGATAAGGCTGATAACCGATCATATCCGTTCGGCTACCTTCCTTGTATCTGACGGTGTGATGCCCTCTAACGAAGGAAGGGGTTATGTCCTCAGGCGTATAATCAGAAGGGCTTCAAGACATGGAAGACTTCTTGGGATAGAGGGAGCTTTTCTTGCAAAGCTTGCCGAAACTGTTATAAGAGAATCAAAGGACGGATACCCGGAGCTTGAGGAGAAGAAGGAATTCATTCTCAATGTACTCACCCAGGAAGAGAATAAGTTTAATAAGACTATAGATCAGGGGCTTTCTATCCTTAACGATCTCTGCAACGAGCTTGAAAAGATGGGAGATAAGGAATTAAAGGGAACAGATGCCTTCAAGCTTCACGATACCTATGGCTTCCCTCTTGATCTGACAAAGGAGATCCTGACTGAACGCGGCTTCAGCGTAGATGAAAAAGGGTTCGCTAAGGCCATGCAGGAGCAGAAGGATGCAGCCAGAAAAGCCAGAAAGGTAACCAACTATATGGGAGCCGATGCTACCGTATATGAGCAGATAGATACATCCATTCAGTCGGAATTCACAGGATATGACAGATTGAGTTCGGACTCTGTCATAAGTGCTCTTACAACTGTATCAGAGCTTACGGATGCCTTAACTGACGGAGATGAAGGTACGATAGTTACAGAAAAAACACCGTTTTATGCCACGATGGGCGGACAAAGCGCCGATATAGGAATAATAACATCCGAAAACGGAGAATTTGAGGTTACGGATACCGTTAAGCTTCCGGGCAATAAGATAGGACATATCGGCAGAATGACCCGTGGAATGTTCAGGTTAAACGATACAGTCACCCTGATGGTAAATGAAAAGAACAGGAGCGATACCTGTAAGAATCACAGTGCCACACATCTTCTGCAGAAGGCCTTGAGGATTGTCCTCGGAACTCATGTGGAACAGGCCGGATCCTTTGTCAACGGGGAGAGACTTAGATTTGATTTCAGCCATTTTTCGGCCATGACGGAAGAAGAGCTTGAAAAGACTGAAAAGCTCGTAAATGAAGAGATCGCTGCGGGACTTTTGGTAGAGACAGAAGAAATGTCGATAGAGGATGCAAGAAAGACAGGTGCCATGGCTCTCTTTGGTGAAAAGTACGGAGAAAGAGTCAGGGTCGTAAAGATGGGTGATTTTTCCGTGGAGCTTTGCGGAGGAACCCATGTTAAAAATACCGGAACGATAACCGCCTTTAAGATACTCTCTGAATCGGGAATCGCTGCCGGTGTAAGAAGGATAGAAGCTATTACCGGTGATTCGGTATTTGCTTATTATAAAGAACAGGAAAGTATTCTTAAAAGGATCGCTTTACTTCTTAAGACATCTCCTCTCGGAGCTTATGAAAAGGTTGAACATCTTCAGGCAGACATTAAGTCATTAAACTCTGAGATAGAATCCATGAAGAGTAAGGCTGCACAGAACGCTCTGGGTAATGTCCTTAATGATGTGGAAACCATAAAGGGAGTAAAGCTTCTTGCAACAAAGGTCTCGGGAGTTGACATGAACGGCTTAAGGGATCTTGGCGATAAGTTAAAGAGAGATATAGGTGAAGGTGTTATAGTCATAGCTTCCGAAAATGAGGGGAAGGTCAATCTTCTTGCCATGGCTACAGATGAAGCTTTAAAGGCAGGAGCCCATGCGGGTAATCTTATAAAGGGTATAGCCTCCCTTGTAGGCGGTGGCGGCGGAGGCCGTCCCAATATGGCCCAGGCCGGAGGTAAGGATCCTTCCGGTATAGACAGTTGCCTTAAGGAAGCATCCAAAGTTCTTGAGGGACAGATAAAATGAAGACAGGTATCCTCGGAGGAACCTTTAATCCCATACATAACGGACATTTGTTCATAGCAGAGAGGGCATATGAGGAATTTGGTCTTGACAGGGTTCTGTTTATGCCGACAGCTGTATCCTACCTTAAGGACCAGTCTGAGATACTGGATAAGGATATAAGGATAGAGATGATAAAACTTGCGATAGAGAACAATTCTCATTTTGAACTGTCCACCTATGAGGCTGACAAGGGTGGTAATACTTATACCTATGAAACCCTTGAATATTTAAAGAGTTCTATGCCGGATAATGAGTTTTATTTTATTACCGGAGAGGATACATTATTTTCCATGGAGAACTGGGTAAGACCTGAAGATATCTTCAAAAATGCCTTTATACTGTCTGCACCGAGAATCGACAGGGATAATGTAAGGGATCCTGATGCCATTAAGGATCAGGCCCTGTATCTTAAGGAAAAATATTCTGCCCGTATCGGACTTCTCAGATCGCCTGAGATCAATATTTCCTCAAGCAGGATAAGGGAGATAAGGAGCATTGGCGGAAGCATCAGATATCTTGTCCCCGATAAGGTCTGTAAATATATGGAAGAGAACGATCTGTACAGAAAATAAAATGGTGCCGGAAATTTTACATCCGGCACCTCTTTATTTATTAAGATCATATGAGACCATATCCTGAACTGAAAAAACAAAAATATCACATACGTCTGAAAACTCCGAATACCTTTCCGAGGATAACAACTTCATTGACGATTATAGGTTCCATAGTATCATTCTCGGGCTGTAATCTGTAATGCCCGTTCTCTGCATAGAAAGTCTTTACCGTAGCGGAGTCATCAACAAGAGCTACCACTATATCCCCGTTATTTGCTGTATTGACACATTCGACAAAGATCTGGTCCCCGTCAAATATTCCGGCATTGATCATTGATTCACCCTTGACCCTGAGGACGAAGGTCTCGTTGTTTGGGACCATATCCACCGGAAGAGGGAAGTAACCGTTTATGTTCTGTTCCGCAAGTATGGGTTCACCGGCGGCAACTGTACCGACTATCGGGATGGAAGTCATTTCCTGACGTATCATCTGGAAGCTGTCATCAACGATCTCTATTGCCCTGGGCTTTGCGGGATCACGTCTGATGTATCCCTTTTTCTCAAGACTCTCAAGATGAGCATGCACGCTTGATGTGGATTTAAGCCCCACTGCTTCACATATTTCTCTGACTGCGGGAGGATAACCTCTCTTCAATATCTCTTCTTTGATATATTCAAGTATCTGCTTCTGCTTATCGGTTATTCTGCTTCCTGCCATAGGCCTGGACCTCCTTAAATAGTTATGGTTCAAAATATTTCGTAACTGTCCGTTAAATTACTCTACAAATATATTATCATAGGGTTTGGAAAAAAGCAAACATACATTCAGAAAAAATGTTCGATTTTTTTGATAAAAACTATTGACAATTCGAATAAATGTTCGTATTATAGTTATATCGAACAGAAGTTCGGGACAATGGAACAGGTCATAAGAGGAGAGGGAAGAAGGATGACAGAGGTCAGAAGGTTAAAAAGAAACGAATTATGTATAAGGCATGAGATAAGGAGACGTAAACTGTTCATAATATCCGTAATCGTTTTCGCTATATGCTGTACATTTATCTTTACCTCACTTACCTATGCATTTGATAATAGGAATATGACAGCTGATGCTCCGGGGAAATGTTACAGGACGGTAATGATATATATGAACGATACGGTTGAAGGCATAGCAAAAGAGTATATGAGTGAATATTACGGTTCAGCCGGAGATCTTGCCAAGGAGATAATAAGTATAAACAATATCTCTTATGATACTAAGCTCATCCCCGGAAATTATATAATAGTACCCTGCCATGAGATGGTAAGTCCTGATGTGACCATTTCCATGGAGTGATGATACGTATGGCTTATCATCCGTTCAATCTCCACGGATGTTTAGTTATATATCCCTTTCCGGAACCCCTTTTCCGGAAAGGGACCCCTCATTAATAATATGGTTGGTTAAACGATTACTGATATAACCCCTTTCTTTTGGTAATTATCACTGAAAGATGGGGGTTTTTCAATGCCACGATCCGGAATCTATGTGTAATCTGATCATTTGTCGATCATCACATCTTAAATTTATCACAAAATTATCAAAAAATTGTAAATTGGTATTGATTTTAAAATTTTTGTGTGATATATTTTACTTACGAAAACGTTTAAGCTATACAATATATTGTGCAAATTGTATAAGTTGAGCTTTTCGGCGATCTTAAATATATCCTATTCCGGATGCTATTATCGTATTTTCCGGCAGGTAAAACCGCAGGAGGGGTTTATCCATGAAGTCTTTCTTACAGAACACCTGGAAACACAGAGCGCATGTAGTAATGTCATTGCCGGTATTTTTGATCCTGTTCTTCATCATGTATGTTCCTATGGCCGGCCTTGTTATGGCTTTTAAAAACTATGATATGACAAAGGGTATTTTCGGAAGCCCATGGAACGGTCTCGATAATTTTAAATTCCTCATTGCATCAAAGGGTACATTTCTTAATATGACAGGTAATACTTTAATGTATTATTTCCTGTTTACGGCGGTGGGAACTTTTCTTAATGTGGTACTTGCCATAGCTATAGATCAGCTGATCTTCAAAAAAATGGCAAAGGCCATGCAGACACTTATGATAATCCCTGTTTTCATATCTTATGCGGCGGTTCAGTTTATAGTATATGCTTTTATCAGTACTGATACCGGAATTTTGAATAATACCTTCGGCATGACGACAAGGTTTTATTCTACTGCAAGCTTATGGCCCTGGATACTTCTGATAGTTAAGATATGGAAGGATACCGGTTATGGTTCGGTACTTTATATGTCTGTTCTTGCCGGAATCGATTCTTCATTGTATGAAGCCGCTGAGATCGACGGCGCAAATAAATGGCAGTGTATATGGCATATAACTCTGCCGTCACTGGTTCCGATGATCACTGTAATGCTTCTGCTTTCGGTAGGTACAATAATGAAGTCCGATACCGGTCTTTTCTACCAGGTAACAAGAAACTCCGGTGTTCTCTACAGTACTACACAGGTTATCGACTCCTATGTACTTAATGCGATATTTAAGAATTCCAATTTCGGATTTACGGCAGCTACATCTTTCTTCCAGTCTGTTGTAGGATTCATACTTATGATACTCGCTAACTCACTCGTTCGTAAGATCGAACCTGAGAACGCATTATTCTAAAGGAGGAGAGAGAGATGGCTAAAAAGGGAAACAATCTGGATCTTGCTCCTTCAAGAAGAGAGAAAATGGGGATTGGACAGATAATACTTGCTATCATACTTTTGGCATATACTTTATTCTGCTTCCTTCCTGTAGTACTTGTCTTTGTGGCTTCCGTAACAGATGAGAAATATATTACACAGCACGGGTTTTCATTTATACCCAGGCAGTTTTCAACGGCAGGCTTTGATTCAGTATTAAGATATGGAACCCAGCTTGCAAAATCCTACGGAGTAACTATTTTCGTCACTGTTATAGGAACTTTTGCAGGACTCCTCTTTATGAGCATGTTCGCATATGCTATAAGCAGGAGGGATTTCAGACTTTCAAGATTTTTATCTATATATCTTCTGATCCCCATGCTTTTCAATGGCGGAACACTTTCCGGATATATAGTATTTACATCCTACTATCATCTTAAGGATAATTTACTGCTTCTTATACTGCCTCTGTGTGTAAGCACAATGAACGTCATCATCCTGAGGACTTATATAGTTAACAGCATTCCGTCTGAGCTTATGGAAGCGGCAAAGATCGACGGAGCAGGAGAGTACAGGACCTTTTTCCAGGTAACATTGCCTTTACTTAAACCCTCACTTGCAGCTGTAGGATTCATGATGGCAACGGCCTACTGGAATGACTGGCAGAACGCACTTTTATATATCACTTCGGATGCCAAGAAGCCTCTGCAGTTATTGCTTATAAATATTCAGAAGAGTATCGAATTCCTTCTCAATAACTCAAATGTTCCGGCATCTGCAAGAGCAGCTATGGGTGGGACAATCCCCCAGTATTCGGCCACAATGGCTACGGTTGTTGTAGTCATAGCTCCGATAATGGTAATATATCCCTTCTTCCAGAAGTATTTCATAAAGGGTCTTACAGTTGGATCGGTAAAGGGATGATCAGATCAGATATTCAGGCGTCCGATGTTTGGATCGACGCAGGATATATAACAATTATCAATCTATACTCAAAGGGAGGAAAAAAATGAAAAGAAGAGCACTTTCATTATTACTTGCAGCAACAATGTCAATGGCATTACTTGCTGGCTGTGGTTCAAAAGATGCAGCAGCACCCGCAGCAGATGCAGCAGCAGATACAGCTGAAGCAACTGAGGCAGAGCCTGCAGCAGATGCAGCAGCAGATACAGCTGATGCAGCATCAGGAGATGCAACTCATATCAATGTTTACAGATGTACATTTAACCTTGCAAATCCCGATTCCGAGCAGGTTAAAAAGGTTGAGGATGCTATTAATGCATACATAGCAGACAAGATCAATGTTCAGATCTCTCTTAATGACATCGGATCCGGTGAATATCCCGACAAGGCTAACCTTGCACTCAACTCCAATGAGATAAACCTTCTCTGGACAGCTTCATGGGAGGCAACTATCGGAACTAACGATCTTGTTCCCAAGAATGCAGTAAAAGATATCACAGATCTTCTTGCAGGAACCGACCTTTATGCTTCAATGGATGAAGGACAGTGGGAAGCTACAAAGTACAACGGAAAGAACTATTTCGTTCCCGTTTATAAGGACAATGTTGAAGGATACGACTTTATGTTCCGTAAGGATCTTGTAGACAAGCACGGATGGGATATCACAACAGTTTCCAAGCTTGCAGATCTTGAGCCCATGCTTGAAGATGCAAAGAACGACGGACTTAAATATCCCTTCCTTACACAGAAGACAGCAATGTTCTACAGATGGTATATCAATGATTTCGATTTCTTCACAGCTGATGCAACTACAAACTTCTTTGCAGTTGACAGAGCTACCAATGAAGTAGTTAATACAATTCAGACTCCTCAGTACAAAGAATTCTGTACATTGATGGGAGACTGGGCTGAGAAGGGTTACATCTCAGAAGATGATTATACAAAGGTTACAACAGATACAACAACACAGACTCAGGACTGGGCAGTTTCATGGTGGACAGATATCCCTGTAAATGCAGAAGCTAATTCCCGTTATGGTCAGGACGTTGTTATGCAGCCTGCAACTGACAGATGGGCTCATTCAACATCAGCACTTGGTTCATGCTACTGCGTAACAGCAAACAGCACAGATGAAGAAGCCAAGGCTTGTATCGACTTCCTCGGACTCCTTTACACAGATTCCAAGTTGGCAGACCTTTATACATTCGGTATCGAAGGCGAAGACTTCACCTATGATGCAAACGGTCTTGTTACACAGACATCTGAGAAGTACAACCACTCAATGTGGGAGTCAGCATCAGCTACTATCGTTACTCCTTTAGACAACGAGCCTGCAGATAAGGCCAGCCTTTACAAGGATTTCAACGGTGGAGCAAATGTTTCATCAGCAGCAGGTTTCCGTTTCGACAAGACTCCTGTAGAAGCTTCTTATGCAGCTTGCCAGAGCGTATTTGAAGAATATGGATTCCCTCTTGAGAACGGCGGAATAGCAGCAGCAGATGTTGAAGCTACTATAGCAGCATATCAGGAAGCACTTGATGCAGCCGGATATCAGGATGTTTTAGCTGAGTTCCAGTCACAGTATGATGCATGGAAGCAGTGATCATTCATAGCTTAGATCATCAATAAAAGATATCAGATATATTATCGGATATCATTATATGTACAAAATAAAGAAGTCTCCCGTCTGATAAGGCGGGAGACTTCTTTTAACTAATTATATCAGGATCGGTAACATAACAGAAGGCTTACAGATCAGGCTTCACGAAGCTTTACGGCATTTGCCGCCATACGTCTTCTGTCCTCGTCCTGTGCAGCATAATGCTTCTTTGTAGTATTTACATCCTTATGCCCCAGAACATCGGCAACCAGGTAGATATCGCCGGTTTCCTTATAAAGGTTCGTACCATAGGTACTCCTTAACTTATGCGGAGTGATCTTTTTAAGAGTCGTTACGGTGGCCGCGTACTTTTTGACAAGCTTCTCCACGGATCTGACATTTAATCTTTTGTTCTGAAGTGAAAGGAACAGTGCATCCTCATGCCCGGATTCGGGTATTATATGATGCCTTTCCTCCAGATAATCTTTTAAGGCAGCCTCAACCTCATCACCAAAGTAAACTATGGCTTCGTAGCCGCCCTTTCTTCTTATCTTTATACCGTTATTTCTGAAATCCACATCATTTAGGTCAAGACCGACACACTCGGAAACACGGATCCCTGTACCAAGCAGGAGAGTGAGCAGTGCAAGATCCCTGATCCTTGTCTTTTTATGAAAGTCAAGCTGTTTTTTGGTAAGATTTTCTCCGTCGTCAACATTATCAAGAAGTCTTGCAACCTCATCGGGATCAAGACGGATTATCTCCTTTTTATGGAGCTTTGGCATTGCGACAAGAGATGCAGGATTTTTTTCTATCATCTCAAGACTGAAGAAGTAGTTGTACATGCTTCTGAGTGAAGCAAGCTTTCTCTGCTTGCCTCTTTCATCGTTTGTTATTTCCTCACCGTCCTTAACATAATAGGAGAGATAGTCCATATATTCCGTGATATCAATAGCCTTTACCATATCGAGGACGGAAATCGGAATATCTGTTATCTCATATTTAGCCACGCTGTTATTGTTATCATGAAGATATTCAAAGAAGATCCTCAGATCATATGCATAGGCCAGTCTTGTACGGGTAGAGGTGGTATCCTTGATACCCAGGAAAAAATCACGACAGAATCCGGGAAGAGTCTTTATGATCTCCCTTAGCTTAACCGTGTTATTTACATCTGACTGGGCATGATAATTAAGATGAGTCTCGCTCATATATGATTCCCCCGTTATTAAATGATCACAGATGGTATTTAACCAAACTGACATCAGATATTTATACTCATTTTATCCCCTGATGAAATAGCCATGAGGCTTTTCACTTATGTTGATTATCTCACAAAAGCCTTTAAAAATCAACAAAAACGGCCATATTTGCTTGACGACAAATATAATAACAAATAAAATATTTATGGGTGAAAATATTTCATTATTAAATTGGGGCGAGAATTGTTTATTTCATATCAAAAATATAAATCATAGATCAGAGGAGGTTTTGAAGGTGAAACAGTTATACGGAAAGAGTGATAGCGGAAATCTTAAAGAGGCTCTTAAGGGTATTACAAATCCCGATGCACTTATATTGATCACGGAGGGAAAAAATTTTGAAAAACATGTAAAAGAACTCAAAGAACTATTTCCCGATGTCATGACCATTGGAGGGACAGGACATTTTTATGGAAAGACTATTAAAGAGGGCGGTGTGGGAGTGATCGCATTAAGCGGAGTCAAGGCCCAGGCCGGTGTTCTTCGATATGCCTCGACAATGCCTATCCATGATATTTCGGATATGAAGAAAAAGGTATCTTCTGTTGGTGCAGGTTCAAACGATACAGTATGTATAGATATATGTACAGGAAATGATGCAGCTGTTCTAACATCCATAGACAGCTTACTTAATAAAACCGGAATTTCCTTAATAGGAGGAACATCCTTTGATCCCATGGTTTCGGTAAACGGAGAGATATACGAAGATGCTGATGTATATCTGCTGGTTAAGAACCTTGGAGGAAAGGTGAGGGTATTCAAGGAAAATATATACAGACCGCTTGATGATTCACGCTTTATAGCAAGTCATACAGACAGAAGTAAGTATTATATCGGTGAACTTAACGGAAAGCCGGCTAAAGATGTTTACAAAGATTATTTAAATATCAGCGACAAGGACATAGAAACGCAGACCTTTAAAAATCCTTTCGGTAAGATTACGGGGAAAGATATATGCATTATTTCTCTTAAGAATGTCTCCGGTAACGGAATATGCTGTTACAGACAGGTTAACGATTCCGATGTGCTGACCCTGTTATCCTTTGATGATTACAGGGACACGGTACAGAATACCATAGATGAGATTAAAAATTCCGGAAGGATATCTGGCATCATATCGGTCAACTGTGTTTTCAGGTATCTTCTTTTTAACGGCGACAATTATATGTCGGATTATTTGCAGAATATGTCAACATTGGGATGTCATGCCGGATTTGTCGGAAACGGAGAGCATTATAATTCACAGTTTATAAATCAGTCCATGTCTTGCGTGGTATTTGAATAAAGGAGGAGAGTAAATTGAGTTTATTTGGAAGAAAGAAAGGATCAGACAATATTATTGAGGACAGTAAGATAAAGGAAAGAGATTATACTCCGATCCTTCATATGGCAAGGAGCATAAAAGGTTACCAGGAAGAGCTTGTAAAAAAAGAAGTTTCCTCCCTTGAAGAGTTAAGGATAATAAGTGAGACTTTTGATGATGTGCTTGAAGAGGATAAGCTTATCAAATCCGAAATGGACAAATTCAGTGATGTATTTAATGAATTCAGGAATACATCCTTAAAATTTGATGATGTTAAACGTGATATAGTTAAAACTGTCAGTGATGCGGAATGTAAAATGAATGAATTGTCCGAAAATTCCGCTGAGATTCAAAAGCAGTTTTCCAGTATTGAAACCGTATTCGGTACTTTACAGGAATCTGTAGAGTCTATTGCAGCTACTATGACACAGATAACAGATATAGCCAATCAGACAAATATGTTAGCACTAAATGCGTCAATAGAGGCGGCAAGAGCAGGAGAGACAGGGAGAGGTTTTGCCGTTGTTGCGGAACAGGTTAAGAATCTGGCCAATCAGATAAAGATTCTCGTACAGGCTGTTGATGAGAATATTGAAAAGGTTAACGACGGAACAAGGCTTTTAAACGAAAGCATAGAAAGTACTAACAATACTTTAAGCGGGAACATGGATAAGGTAAGAGAGACGGCTGAATCACTGACTCTTATAAATGAAGCCGCATCCGGAGCCGATGATGTTCAAAACGAGATAAGTATGGTGTCCGATAATGCCGCAAATGAACTTTTGATCTGTAACAGTGAATTTGAAAGCATAGAAGCAAAATATGAAAATGTGAAATATCATATATTAGAGGCAAATGATCTGGGAACTACAAAGAGCGTTCTTTTTGAAAATATCGATAATATGCTTGCTCAGGTTTCACCGCTTGTCGATGACCTTAAATGATCATCAGGACTCGCTCGTATGTCTTGCGCACCGGAACTTATATGTGGAGGATTTCTCAGACTGAGTTAAATGAAGTTTTGTTTTGGTAAAAGGTGGGTAAAAAATGGATCAGTGTGATACCTGTACATTTTATGTATATGATGATGAATATGAAGAATATTTTTGTGAAGCGGACATGGATGAGGATGATTATTCGAGGCTTATGACCGGTTCTCATAAAGTATGTCCGTTTTACAGGGATGCCGATGAATACAAGGTAGTAAGGCATCAGATATAAAAGCGTTCAAAGCGATAAAAGTCTGTTTTTTAATTAAGGAGGAGAGAGTCAGTATGTGTATTAAATCGATATCTTTCAGGTCCAGAATAACATTATTTTTTGTTTTATCATTATCTGTTTTATTTCTTTATCCATTGTCTGCTAAAGCTGAAGTAAAGGATATTGGTAATGGTATTAAATTCGACCATGAATACTACGCTTCATTATATCCTGATGCTGTCCTCTTAGTAGGGAATACCGAGGAAGCCTTATTAAATCATTATCAGCAGTTTGGGATCCTGCAGGGAAGAACTGCTTATGCGGGTCAGGCAGCTGATGAGATAGAAAATCTCAGGAAGGCACTTGCCGATCAGTTGAATACTGCATCAGAATCCGGCGTTCAACAGCCGGCAGACTCAGGAACTGAAAGGAGAGTACTGCCTCCGGCTGCGCTGACAAATGATGCTTTAAATAATGCTGATCAGATTACGGTTAACGGACAGGAGAGTATTCCCTTACAATTTGGTATCGAGGATCAAAAACAGGGGTCAAAGGGACTTGTCTTAGTGTATTTAAACGGATCAGACCTTGAATCCAGAGATTCATCGGGATTAAAGAATATAAATCAGATGATAGCGGCATCCGCAGCCGGAAATACCCGTTTTGT
>JAILEM010000220.1 GCA_024687745.1 Lachnospiraceae bacterium | reverse complement strand
AAATGCAATAAGGATCCCGAGGATGGCACCTATCGAAACCTGTAAAGGAGTATGTCCTATAAGCTCTTTAAGGTTTTCCTCATCAAAGATTATCTTCTCCGGATGCTCGCTTGAAAAGTAATCCATGATCTTATTGAGGATAACGGCCTGATTACCGGTTTCCCTTCTGACTCCCCTTGCATCGTACATTACTATTATGGCAAGGATAGCGGATATGGCAAATTCATAAGATGAGGCCCCGCATTTTAAGGCGGCTGCAGTAGCAAGGGCGCATACGGTTGATGAATGGGAGCTTGGCATTCCGCCTGAACCCACCAGCCTTTCGGCAGAAAATTCTTTGTTTAGAAGCAGATCGATGATCGTCTTTAGGATCTGGGCTATCAGCCAGCCAAGGCCGGCAGATACGAACAGATAGTTACTGAAAAGTTCCTTGAAAAATTGCATTTTACCCTCCTGAAGCAAGGTATTAAGGATAGACAAAAATGATTATCGGATGTTAATATAATATAGTTATCATAATGAAAAAAATCAAGTATTATATAAAAACAGTCAGCGTATTTTAACACAGAATAACAGGATCGTACAAGGAGAAAAAATGAGAAACGTAGCTTTGATAACCGGAATTACCGGACAGGACGGTTCATATCTTGCTGATCTTTTACTGGAAAAGGGATATGAGGTACATGGGATAATCAGAAGACACAGTACTATAAGTACAGACAGGATAGACCATCTCTATTATGACAGGGAGATAAGAGACAAGACCATGTTTCTTCATCATGGTGATCTCACGGATTCAAGTAATCTTAACCGTCTGATAGAGCAGATCCAGCCTACAGAGATATACAATCTGGCGGCGCAGTCACATGTTGCCGTATCCTTCGAGGTTCCCGAATATACAGCCGAGACAACGGGTATAGGGACCCTAAGACTTTTGGATGCCATAAAAAAGACCGGAGTAAAGTGCAGATTTTATCAGGCATCCACTTCGGAGCTCTTTGGCGGTATACCTGAGACGGCACCGCAGAGTGAGAAGACTCCGTTTTATCCAAAGAGCCCATACGGAGCAGCCAAGCTGTATGCATACTGGATAACGGTAAATTACAGGGAAGCATATAAGCTTTTTGCCTGTAACGGGATTTTGTTTAATCATGAATCTCCAAGGCGTGGTGAGACCTTTGTAACCAGAAAGATAACAAGGGCAGTTGCATCCATAATGGCAGATGAGAGGGAAAAGCTCTCCTTAGGTAATCTGGATGCCAAGAGAGACTGGGGTTTTGCGGGCGATTATGTGGAAGGAATGTGGAGGATACTTCAACAGGATAAGCCCGGCGATTATGTACTTGCGACAAATGAGACACATACCGTAAGAGAATTTGTCGAGCTTGCCTTTAAGGAGGTAGGAGTCGAGATAGAATGGAAGGGTAAGGGTGTCAGCGAAAAGGGATATGATACCAATACGGGAAGGATACTTGTGGATGTAAATCCCAGGTATTTCAGACCGGCAGAGGTAGAGCTTCTTTGGGGAGATCCCTCCAAGGCTGAGAAGGAGCTTGGCTGGAAGAGAAAGGTGGATTTTAAAAGCCTTGTTTCCATGATGGTTGACGCCGATATGAAGAGTATAGCCGGAATCGGAGCTAAGGAGTACAGGGAAGAACACAATGGAAAAAAGTGAAAAGATATATGTGGCGGGACACAGAGGGTTAGTGGGTTCAGCCATAGTAAGGAATCTAAAGAGTAAGGGCTATGACAACATAATAGGAAGGACACATGGAGAGTTAGATCTTACCGATCAGAAACAGGTGCGGGATTTCTTCAAAGAGGAGAAACCGGAATATGTGGTCCTTGCCGCCGCAAAGGTTGGGGGGATAAATGCCAACAACACGATGCCGGCGGACTTCGCCTATGAAAATATGCAGATCCAGTGCAATGTCATAAAGTGCGCCCATGACCATAAGGTAAAAAAACTGCTGTTTCTTGGAAGCTCGTGCATCTATCCGAGGATGGCTCCGCAGCCTATACCTGAAAATGCGCTGCTTACCGGTCCGCTTGAGGCTACTAATGAGGCTTATGCCATAGCCAAGATATCGGGACTTGAGATGTGTAAATTCTATAAGCGTCAGTACGGAGATGATTTTATCAGCTGTATGCCGACAAATCTCTACGGACCGCATGATAATTATGATCTTAAGAATTCCCATGTTTTACCTGCCATGATCAGGAAATTTCATGAGGCAAAGATAAATGATAATGAATCGGTGGAATTATGGGGAACGGGAAAGGTATTAAGGGAATTTCTCTATGTTGATGATATGGCCGATGCATGTGTCTTCCTGTTAGAGAATTACAGCGGAGAGGAGCATGTTAATATAGGAACGGGAAAAGAAGTGACTATAAAGGAATTGGCGGAGATAGTCAGAAAAACCGTCGGCTATGAGGGAAGGATAGTATGGAACCATGATATGCCGGACGGAACACCGAGAAAGATCTGTGATGTTTCAAAGCTCAATTCTTTGGGGTGGCATCATAAGACAGAGCTTACAGAGGGAGTAAGGCTTGCCTATGACTGGTTTGTAAATAACCAGGATATCGGCAGGGGACTGTAACCGGTATTGATATGAAGGAATTGTTGAATGATCTTATCGTTATCTATGATGACTGCAAGAGCTTTTTCAAACCTCTTGTTTTATTTCTTGTCTCTGTATTGGCGATAAGTCTCATGAATGACAGTGAAAATAAAGATGATAATGGCAGTCGGGTGTCCCCGGCTGTCTTTGTGTTGTCTTTTTTTACCGGCATAGCATATGCTTTTTCACTTGCGATAAAGAATTATAAGAAGGATGAAAAAAGGTTATCGGGGATTCTTGTAAGGGTAGTAGCCTGCTTTCTCTTTATTGAAGCAATAATACTTAGCGGAGAGAGAGTCATAGGAAATGACCACTTCTACAGGACGGAGAATGCTCTCCATATCAGTACGGAAAAAATAGCCCTGATGGATTTTATCCTTAAGGATTCGGAGGGAAGCAGCGTAGTGCGTATCGCTGCACCTGAAGAGATAGCTGTCTGCTTAAGGCCTTACTCGTCAAGATTTGATCCGGTGTTTGAACAGGTGGATATCGATCATCTTGATAAACTGACAAAAGAAGGTCAGATCATATATGAGGAATTTATGTATAATGATCCGGATATGAAGACTGTAGCCGATGCCGCCATGGAAGCGGGATGTACATATATAGTAACCGATAATGAAAAATATTATCCGGAGTTTAAGCTTTCGGAATTTGGTTATGAGCTTGTCTCCTGTATAGGGTCTCTTGAGGTATATAAGCTTAAAGGGGGTGATGTTTAATTGATCTTCCTTTTGGCATTTATATTATTTACTGTCTTTTCCGTTCTTTCGCTTATAGCCGGATATGTTATATTCATAAGGACAAAGCATATGGATGAATCCCTTGTAACTCTTTATGCTCAGGGGATGTCGGCGATAGTACTTATTTTCTGCGTTTTGAACACTGTTTGTTCACTGCTTGGGGCTAATATCAAATTTACAGGAGCACTGTGGCTCTCTGTTATATTTTTTCTTGAGCTTGTTTTCATATTCAGGGACACAAGGCTTTTTCCCGTATTTGTCAAGGAAATAAAGAATGAATTAAAAAAATCATTTGAACAGCCGGTTATAACCTATATATTCGGGGCAGTTATCTTTTTGCTCATGGTTTTGCAGATCGTTTTTGCAACAGGACATGTAAGCTCCTCCTACAGCGTATTTAAGGGGGTGAGCTATGCGACCATGGCATATGAAAACGGAAATATAGAGGTATCTCATCCTATGATGATGCTGTATGCCTGGCTTTCTGTTTTACTGAGGGTTCATCCGCTGACTATGATCTTTTCGATCCTTCCCTTTGTTATGATCCCCGTCTATTACGCCTTTGAATGGAGCCTTTCGGGAAAACTTTTCGGAAATGATAAAAACATAAGGCTGCTTATGATGTTGTTTTTTAATATCATTCAGATATGGGGATTCTTTGATGAGAAGGTCATGTTCCTTAATGTTATCATGTCTTATTACAGGGGAAGTACGTTTTTTGTTTATGCGATACTGCCGATGATATTGTGGTTCATACTGGATCATCTTGAAAAGAAGAAAGAGGCGGATGGGGATTTGGATACTGAAACAACATTTGATGAAGACGAGGAGGAGCTTGATATGAAAAATCACAGGATCGTAAATGCAAGGACGGTGGGAATTGTTCTGATAATATCTGTAATTCTCTTTGCCGCCGCCGTTTATATACTCAATAAAAAGATAAACAGTCTCTATGATGCCACTGTAGCTTTGGAGACAAGGATGGGTGAGGGTATAGATATAAAAGAGTTTGATGATGGATCAAATACCTGTTATGTGATCATCAAAAAGGATGGTATGGATGTTTACGGAGGTTCAGGAGAGGAAAAAAGGGAAGAGCTTCTGGATTATCTTAAAGGATTTGATAAAAAGATAGATACGTGGTATCTGACAAAGGGAAGTAAAGAAGATAAGGCTTCTTATGAATACTGTAAGGATAAAGGGCTTAAAGTAGACAGAGCCTTATATATCGATCTGGAGGAATATACTGAATAGTTATGACGGATCTGCTCGTAATAATGGCCGGTGTGCTGTTTAATTTCATACTGTATCTGGCCTTTGGCTCTCTTATCCTCTATAAAAAGGGGAGTGAGACTTCTATGCCTGTAAGGATAGTGACCGGGTTCTTCTGTTACTATTCTGTTTTCTTTGTATTCTGTCTGCCTGTGATGAAGTTTTACAGGCCTCTGTCAATGCTGACATCGATATGGACTGCTGTTGTGGTGATCGTTATCGCTCTGTCCTTATTTCTTGATCATAAGGTCTTTATAGGGGATATAAAAAGAATTATCGAAAAGCTGACAAATGAGCCGGTTTTTTTTGTCATCTTCCTTATCCTTCTGATATTCCAGATAGTTGTCACTGCACTGACCTATAATTTTACTCTCGATGCTGCATATTATGTTGCGGGTGTAAGTACAAACATAGATACGAACATGATAAATGTTTATGACCCGTTTACAGGTGCCTGGCAGGACCATTTTGAGATGAGGTACTTTTTTGCCACCTATCCCGTTCAGGATGCGGTCGTGTGCCAGCTTACAGGGATATCTCCGCTTATCTGGACCAAATCGGTGATGTCCATGACGATAATAATACTTATCAATCTGATATATTATCTCATTGTTAACAAGCTTTTTTGTGATGACAGTAAGGCAAAGATCATCTCACTTGCCATGATCTTATTTATCAATCTTACCTTCAATACCATTTATACTTCATCAACCTTTCTGTTCACAAGAACCTATGAGGGAAAGACCATAGCGGGGAATATAGCGATACTCTTTATCTTTTATATGTTCATTGCGATAAATGACGGTTCAGAGCCCGGAAGATCCCGGCTTATACTGTTTTTGACCTGTTTGGGTGCATCTACCGTGTCTTCAACTGCAAATATGCTGATTCCCGTTGAAATGACGGTTTTATTCATACCCCTTATCATCAGAAAAAGGCTCTATAAAATGATACCCGGATACCTTCTTTGCATCCTTCCCGGCATCATACTGGCTCTTGCCTTTGTTCTGTATGTAAAGGGTTATTTTGTGTTCTATACTTATCCGAGGTAAAGCCTTTATGCAGAGTTTAAATGTTTTTGAAAAGGGAATAGGGTATCTTGAGGCTGTTCTTTCGTATTATTCGGGGAGCTGCTCTTATCTCATGCTTTATATTCTGTGCCTTGCTTATATTATTCTTAAAGTAGATAAAAGGGATAAGGAGATCTTTGGCTTTGGAGGACTGTTTTTACTGCTTACGGTTTATAACCCTGTCGCACCTCTTATCATGGATAAGATATTTGATGTAAACAGTGAGTATTACCGCTTTTTCTGGGTGGCTCCCGTTATAATCCTTGTTCCTTATGTACTCACAGGGCTTATCGTTTCCGCAAAAAGCAGTAAAAAAAGACTGTATATAACAGGTATGGTGATCCTTATCCTGATCCTTTCCGGAGATTTTATTTACAGGGACGGTATAAAGCTTGCTGAAAACATATATAAGATGCCCTCTGAGCTCATAGAGGTATCGGAAAAGATACACGAGGATTCAAAAAAAGAGTATACCAGGGTTTTTCTGGAATATGAATATAATATGCAGATGAGACAGTATGATCCGAAGATACTCCTTACAATCGACAGGGAAGATTATCTTTATGCTGTAACCAATGATTACAGTGATGAGATGTTAAACGATGAGAGTAACCTTCAATACAGGATCATAGCGGCTCTCATAAAATATAAGGATATCCCGGTTGAGGACTTTAAGGAAGCCATGGAGGCAACACATACCGAATACGTAGTGCTCGATAAGGCTAATCTGTTTAACGGATATGTTAAAGAGGCAGGACTTTGTGAGATAGGAAGTACCAAAAACCATACGATATACAGATATCCCCTGAAAGAACCCGAAAATTTTGAACTGGTTGATTACTCTGTTGTTTACTGAAAATACAGGATCTTGGAAAAATGGCAAAGATACATACTCTTACGGTGTTTACACCGACCTATAACAGAAGAGAGCTTATAAAGAGA
Source organism: Lachnospiraceae bacterium (assembly GCA_024687745.1). Taxonomy (GTDB): domain Bacteria; phylum Bacillota; class Clostridia; order Lachnospirales; family Lachnospiraceae; genus UBA2868. Next base: position 7,358 of record JAILEM010000220.1, on the reverse strand, counting down.
ACCTATGAGAGCCTTAAAGCACAGACTCTTAAGGATTTTGTATGGCTCATAGCGGATGACGGATCAGAGGATGGGACAGGTGATGTGATAAAGGGCTTCATCGATGAGGGGATCATAGACATAGAGTATCATTATTTTGAAAACGGCGGCAAGATGAGGGCTCATAACAGGGGTGTGGAGCTCTGTGATACAGAGCTTTTTGTCTGTCTTGACTCGGATGATGTCTTTGTGGAGGGGGCCGTAGAGGATCTGATCGGCTGCTACAGGGAAATAGTCAGTGAGGATCCCTTCAAAAAGGGTATTCTTGCGGGAATAGTTGCTCATAAGGGGGAGAGCGGTACTAAGGTATTATATGGGGATGAATTTCCAGATGTCAGCTATTCTACTCTTTTCGGACTGTATCTTAAGGGCTTTAAGGGCGAGACCACTCTTGTTTTCAGGACAGAGGTGCTTAAGAAATATCCCTTTCCGGAGATAGAAGGGGAAAAATATGTACCTGAAGACTATATTTATGATAAAATAGACAAAGATTATGTTTTGAAGGTCCTGCCCAAAATAATCACGGTATGTGAGATCGTGGCAGACGGATATACAGATTCATTAAAGAAGATAAAAAAGGATAACCCCGTTGCATGGTATCTCTATTATGAACAGAGGACAATGATAACGGAAGCTGGTATATTAAAGTTTAAATATGCCGGATTTTATGTTATCTATGCCATAAGAACCCGTAATAAGCTGTATAAAAAGGGGTCTGTCCCTCTTTTCTGGGTTATATCGGGAATTCCGGCTGCTTTTCTTATAAAGCTTATGAAAAAAGATTGAGGTCATTCTGTGGACAGAATAAAGTATGAAAAAACACAGATAAAAAAGAGAATATTCAGTTTTATCATGGCTCTTTTTATCGTTGTCATAGAAACGGGGATAATGGCCTACGTTTGGGTTGTTTTTTACAATACCGAATTACCCAAGGCATATTATTTCTGGGGGCATGTTTTCATTTCCGTTGTGTATATGCTCATTCTTTTTCTGACTTCCGTAATGTATGGCGGTCTTAAGATCGGTTCTTACAGGATGATGGAGCTTTTATTTTCCCAGACTATTTCCACTATCATCACAAATGTGCTGTTTTATGCCATTGTATGTATGCTTGCATACCATTTTCCTACACCTGTGCCGGTTATACTTGCAACTCTTATCCAGGGTGTCTGCATAGGAGCATGGATCTTTATATCCACACAGTTTTACAGGACGGTTTTTCCGCCGCTTGATATTTTGCTTATCTATGGCGGAAAGCATAAGGAGATCTTCGAGGAAAAGGTAAGGACCAGAAGACATCAGTTTTCCATAAATAATTCGATGGATGAAAAAAGTGATCTTCAGGATATATTTAAAGAGATAGACAGGCATGAATCGGTCATGATGTGGGATGTGTCCGTTGAGAGAAGAAATGAGATCTTTAAATACTGCTATGAGAGGTCAATGGAGATCTATGTGATGCCAAAGATAATGGATATCATACTCATAGGTTCACAGACGATACATTTTTTCGATACGCCGCTCCTCCTTACCAAAAGCGCACCCTTAGAGGTAGAGCAGCTTTTTGTTAAGAGGCTTTTTGACATCCTTTTCTCATTGATCCTTATAATCATCCTTTCCCCGGTGATGCTCATAACGGCGCTTATAATAAAGCTGTATGATAAAGGACCTGTATTATATAAGCAGATAAGATGTACAAAGGGGAATGAGGAATTCTATATTTATAAGTTCAGGAGCATGATAACAGATGCCGAGAAGGACGGAAAGGCGAGACTTGCAACGAAGAACGATTCAAGGATCACTCCTGTCGGAAGAGTTATAAGAAAGGTAAGGATAGACGAGCTTCCGCAGCTGTTCAATGTATTAAACGGATCCATGTCCTTTGTGGGTCCCCGTCCTGAAAGACCCGAGATAATTGAGGAATATAAAAAGGCGATGCCTGAATTTACCTACAGGACCAAGGTTAAGGCGGGTATCACCGGCTATGCACAGGTGTATGGCAAGTATAATACCCTGCCGTATGATAAGCTCAAGCTCGATCTGTATTATATAGAGAATTTTTCCATCTGGCTGGATATAAGGCTTATGATCCTTACCGTAAAGATAATGCTCTCGCCTGACAGTGCAGAGGGAATAAACGAAGGTAGTGTTACCGCAATGCTGGGGGATGATAAAAAATGACAGAAGGAATGGTAAGTATAGTAGTTCCGGTTTTTAATGCCGAGAGGATAATAGAGGACACGATCCGGTCCGTAATGGCTCAGACCTATGAGGACTGGGAGCTTATCCTTGTAGATGACTCCTCGACGGATAAGAGCAGGGAGATAATAACCGAATATGTCTCCGACAAGATCATTCTTACGACAAATGACAACAAAAAAGGAGCCGCAGGGGCAAGAAATTCGGGGATAAGTGAGGCAAGGGGACAGTATTTATGCTTCCTTGATGCAGATGATCTCTGGGATCCGGAAAAGATAAAAAAACAGACGGAGCAGATAAGAGAAAAAAACTGCGCATTCAGCTTTACGGGATATGAATTTGCCGATGAGAACGGTGTGGGTATGAGCAAGATAGTACATGTCCCAAGGAAGATAAGCTATAAGCAGGCGCTTAAGAATACCACCATATTCACAAGCACGGTGATGTTTGATATGTCAAAGCTTTCAAAGGAAGATATTATGATGCCCTATGTTGAAAGCGAGGATACGGCAACCTGGTGGAGGATACTTAAAAAGGTTCCTTTTGCCTATGGACTTGACGAATCGCTTACTCTTTACAGGAGAAGTGCAGGCACCCTCTCTTCCGATAAGACCATAGCAATAAAAAGGATATGGAAATTATACAGAGATGTGGAAAAGCTCCCGGTTATCTACAGTGCCTTCTGTTTTGTCTTTTGGGCATTTCATGCTGTGCTGAGGAGAATATGATATGAGCTTTGAGGTTCTTCTTTCTGCGATGCATTTAAAGGATGAGACCTATGTCGACAGTTTAAATATCGTATCCGATACTGTTGTGATCAATCAGTGTGATACAGAATCCTTTAGTGATATAGAAAGGGAGAGTAAGGAAGGAAATATCCATAAGGTCAGATTTATCTGTTCGAAAAAAAGAGGACTGAGCATAAGCCGCAATATGGCTGTTTTGAACTCAAATGCGGATATATGCATACTCTGCGATAATGACGTTGAATATGTAAGGGGTTATGAAACTGTAATTAAGAGAGCATATGAGAGACATCCGGATGCTGATCTGATAGTTTTCTTTATAAAGAGAAAGGAAAGAGGAAAGCCCTTATCCGATAGGGATATGCGTATGAACTATTATACGGTATCAAAGATATTTTCTCCGGAGATCTCTTTTAAAAGAGAGAGTATCAGGGGAATTTCCTTTAACGAGAATTTCGGGGCAGGAGCAAAATATATTCTCGGGGAAGAGAATATTTTTCTGTATGACTGTCTGAAAGCTAAGAAAAAAATATACTATGTTCCCGAAAAGATAGCTGAACTCAGGGAAGAGGAATCCACCTGGTTTGAGGGATATAATGAAAGATTTTTCATTTCAAGGGGAGCAAATTTTACGGCTATGTCAAGACCGTTTGCTTTTCTGTTCATATTGCAGTTCGCAATAAGAAAGAGAAAACTCTATATAGATACCATGCCGTTTATGAAAGCTGTTTCCCTGATGCTGAAGGGAAAAAAAGAATATGAAGATTTTTGTGATAGGTGACCATCTTACGGGTACGGGACCGTCGAATGTGACGGCAAAATATATAGAGGGACTAAACGGACGGTGTATGAAGCAGATATTCAGATCCAGAGCCTTAAGGGCTGCTGAGATGATCCTTAAGATCCCTTTTTCAAAGGTGATACTCTGTTCGGGTTATTCTGCGCAAAATGTAATGGCGATGAAGATTGCACGTTTCTGGAAAAGGAAATGCGCATATTTAATGCATGGCTGTGTTGAGCATGAAAACAGGATCAATCACTGTGAGGATCCTGTGATGACGGCGGTTGAGAGGCAGACACTCTTACTTGCGGATAAGATACTTGCGGTTTCCGATGTATTTGCGGCATGGCTTAAGGAAAACTATCCCGAATACAGGGATAAGATCGTTTCAATGCCAAACGGGGCAGATAAATCGGATATAAATGATCATACCGGCTCTTATGATATAAAAAGGGACTATAACATGATCCTTTCAATAGGCGGGGGTATGCCGAGAAAAAGGATAGTCAATATATGTAAGGCTGTAAAAGGGCTTAAAGAGGATCCAAAATATAAAGACCTTTACCTGACTGTCATAGGTGATAAGGGTGCTGACAGTGATAAGATAAACAGCTATCCCTTTGTTGAGAATAAGGGGATCGTATCACACGAAGAAGCGGTAAGGCTTATGAGAAAAGCAGGTATGTTCATTCAGAACAGCTCCTTTGAAACCTTTGGACTGGCTCCCCTGGAGGCTCTTAATGAAGGCTGTGATATACTGCTCTCGTCAAATGTCGGAGCTATAAGCCTGTTTAAAGAGATAGATGACAGATATATAATCAGGGATTGTGAAGATATAGAAGAGATCAAGGAAAAAATAAGGAACCTGACAGGAGAACACAATAATACTGTTCTTCTGTCAAATATCGATAAAGGATCTGCATCATGGGAAAGAAGGACGAAGGAACTGTCAGACCTGCTTATGACCCTGATATGATACTTGAGCATAAAGGGAAAAACTTAATAAATCTTATTGTATACGGAATATTGTTTACGGGATATTCACTTACATTTCTGGTCCCTAAATTTTACGGGGCAACGGACAGATATGTGGGTATTTTCGTTTTTTTTGCATGTATTGTCTTATTCTTTAATAACCTTGATCTTATAAGGCTTATTAAGGGAAAAAACAGGGAATTCATCTTTATTCTGATCCTGTTACTGATAACGGGGATCAATCTTTTAATAGTAAGATCCGGCCTCGGAGCCTTTTTTGTGGCCGCTGATTTTATACTTATCTTTTATCTCTCGGGCTATATTTCCTTTAACAGAAAATATCTGATGATCCTTTCGGGTATGTATGTCCTGTTACTCCTGTACTGGTTTGTTTTTGCCTATGACAGACTCTTTGCGGATATAGCATATTTTGGATATAACACCAACACAGGGGCTACATTTACGATATATACCCTTCTGTGCGCCTTTTTATTCCTTGTGATACTTAAGGAAAAATACGAGATAGCGGGGCTTTTTATGACAGTCCTTATGGTTAAGGGTTTCCAGCTTGCGCTGTGGCACAGGGCAAGGGGAGCCTTTGTTATGCTTATAATGTTTACCCTTCTATATTTTATCGTTCCCAAAAAGCTGTGGGCAAAAAACGGTTTTTATAAGTTTATCTGGATATTTGCGACGGCAGGATCGCTTGTCTTTGTAGCCTTCTACATCATACTTGGAACCACGGGTATCAATTTTAATATCCCCTTCTTTTACAAATCGCTGTTTTCGGGAAGGGAACTGATATGGAGGGAATTCTTTGAGCTGTTTGTGAAAAAACCTCTTACGGGGATCGGGACAAATGTTACGATAGAATCATTTTTTGAGTTCAATGTACACAATGCGATGTATAATTTTCTTGTGATCGACGGGATCATAGTGTTTGCGGGGATCCTTGTGCTTATATATGAACGGGCCGCTTTATATAAGAGATCTGTCAGCTTAAGCAGGGTCTCAATGTGTGCCTTTTGCATACTGATGGCGGTATTTATCGAGTCCTTCTTTGATGTCGATCTTATATGGGCCGATTATGCCCTTAATCTTTTATATCTTGTAACAATGATAAATTCGGGAAGTGCTTTGGATGGGAAAGTATAAATATCTGGCGGGAAATATAGCTCTCTTCTCCATCAGTAATTTTGTTTCAAAAATACTGGTATTTTTACTTGTCCCCTTTTATACAAACGTTCTTTCCACAAGTGATTACGGAATAGCGGATGTCATGCAGACAACCCTTCTGCTTCTTGTGCCCATGCTCACTGTGAATATGGGAGAGGCTGCATTAAGATATGGTATAGAATGTCCGGGAAAAAGAAGTGATATACTCAGGGCAGGTATAAAATATACTCTCACCGCATCTGTGATCGTTCTTTTTATTTCCGCTCTCTTAAGCCTTTTTTTCAAAGAGCAGAGAGGTTATCTTCTGATCTTTATCCTGCTTTTTGGTGCCAATTCCCTTTATGAATTTCTTATACTTTTTTTCCAGGGATGTGAGCAGGTTAAGATAGTGGTATGCGGCAGTGTTTTTTCAACCCTTGTACTCATACTCTGTAACCTGTTTTTCCTGCTTGTTGTTAAATTGGGGATTTACGGGTATATCCTCTCGCAGATCATAGCCTTTACCCTGGCCGGGGTGCTGATGCTTTCTCTTGGAAAAAAATATGCCGGTTACATTTATGAGAGTAAAGGAAGGGATGAGAGTTTTGAAAAAGAGCTTACGGATTATGGGAAACCGATGATAGCCTATTCCACCGGAGCATGGATAAATAATGCTTCAGACAGATATCTGGTATCCTTATTATGCGGAGTTTCGGTAAACGGCCTCTATGGTGTTGCCTATAAGATACCCTCCATTCTCATGGTCTTTCAGAGGATCTTTGCGCAAAGCTGGCAGATGTCCGCAACGAAAAGCTATAATGATGAAAACAGCAGCGAATTCTTTTCGGCAATGTACAGAACCTATCAGGGATTTATGGTGACCGGTTGTTCCTTTCTTATACTTACTGTAAGGGCATTTGCTCTTTTCATGTTCAGAAAGGACTTTTATCCGGCCTATGAATTTGTTCCTCCGTTACTTATATCGGTTGTCTTTGGAGCACTGACCGGCTTCATCGGGTCTATCTGTCTTGCCCATAAGGATTCAAAGGCGATGGGAATATCAACCTTTGCGGGAGCGGTCATAAATGTCGTGCTTAATCTTTTGCTGATCCCTGTAATGGGGGCTATGGGTGCAGCCGTGGCAACTGCGGTTTCCTACTATATCATGTATGTCTGTTCCATGTTTATAGTAAAAAAACATGTTAAGATAGATCACAGTGTGGTTAAGGATCATGCAGCCTACATACTGCTTGTGGTACAGGCGGTCATAATGATAAAGTCAGGGGAGGGTCATTATGTCATACCCGCCGTTATATTTGTGGCCCTTATACTTATACATATAAAGGAACTGATGGCAGTTTTAAATAAATTAAGGAAGTATATACATAAATGAATGATGCGGTAAAATACTACAGCTTGATAAGCGATAAGAGAAGACGGATAGGGAATGTATCCCTGCTTGC
>JAILEM010000025.1 GCA_024687745.1 Lachnospiraceae bacterium | reverse complement strand
GCCTGCCTTAGTCTTGGGCTCGATCGCCAGCTCGATAACCGGCTCCGGGAATTCCATGGATTCCAGGATAACCGGGGCGTTTTCCGCACAGATGGTATCGCCTGTGGAGGAGAACTTAAAGCCGATCGCGGCTGCGATATCGCCCGAGTAAACCTTGGAGAGCTCCGCTCTCTTGTTTGCATGCATCTGCAGGATTCGTCCGACGCGTTCCTTTTTCTCCTTGGTCGCGTTCATGACGTATGAACCGGCGTCCAGCGTACCGGAGTACACGCGGAAATATGCCAGTCTTCCGACGAACGGATCGGAAACGATCTTAAACACCAGCGCTGAGAACGGCTCTTCATCCGAAGAATGACGGATGATCTCATTGCCCTCCAGATCGGTACCGGTGATATCCGGCACGTCGGTCGGGGCGGGCATGAACTCTACCACCGCGTCCAGCAGCTTCTGGATACCTTTGTTCTGATGCGCGGAACCGCACAGGACCGGTACGCCTTTGTTTTCAATCGTTGCTTTGCGGAGCGCCTTTTTCAGGTCCTCCACGGAAGGCTCTTCGCCTTCCAGATACTGCATCATGAGATCGTCGTCAAACTCACAGATCTTTTCGACCAGTTCGGTATGCGCGATCTCCGCGTCATCCTGCAGATCTTCCGGAATGTCAGTAACGGAGATATCCTCTCCCTTGCTGTCATTGTAGATATAGGCCTTCATTTCGAACAGGTCGATCAGACCCTGGAAATGATCTTCCTTGCCGATCGGCATCTGAATCACGACTGCGTTTTTGCCGAGCTTGGTGCCGATCTCCTTTACTGTGTTGTCAAAGTTCGCGCCCAGAATGTCCATCTTGTTGACGAACGCCATCCGGGGTACGCTGTACGTGTCTGCCTGACGCCATACATTTTCAGACTGCGGCTCCACGCCGCCCTTCGCATCGAAAACGCCAACGGCGCCGTCCAGAACACGAAGGGAACGTTCCACCTCTACGGTAAAGTCTACATGTCCGGGAGTATCAATAATATTGATACGGTGTTCCAGTGCGCCGGGTTTCGCTTTCGTCTGGTACTGCAGCGTCCAGTGGCAGGTCGTCGCAGCGGAAGTGATCGTAATGCCCCTTTCCTGCTCCTGTTCCATCCAGTCCATGGTAGCAGTACCTTCGTACGTCTCGCCCATCTTGTAATTGACGCCGGTGTAATACAGAATCCGCTCGGTCAGAGTGGTCTTGCCGGCATCAATATGGGCCATGATACCAATGTTCCTGGTCCTGTCCAGAGGATAATCTCTTCCAGCCAAAAGTTTCGCCTCCCTTTAGAATCTGAAATGGGAGAATGCCTTGTTGGCATCTGCCATCTTATGCATATCTTCCTTACGCTTTACGGAAGACCCGGTGTTGTTGGAGGCATCCAGCAGCTCGTTCGCCAGTCTGTCGACCATCGTCTTCTCGCTTCTCTTGCGGGAGAACATGGTGATCCAGCGAAGTGCCAGCGCCTGCCGTCTTTCCGGACGAACTTCGATCGGGACCTGATAGGTCGCGCCGCCGATACGTCTGGCCTTGACTTCCAGCTGAGGCATGATATTGTTCATTGCGTCTTCAAAAACTTCCAGAGCCGGCTTGCCGGTCTTGGCTTCCATCTTTTCGAAGGCTCCGTACACGATCTTCTGTGCGGTACCCTTCTTGCCGTCGAGCATGATGTTGTTGATCAGCTTGGTTACAACTTTGCTGTTGTAAACCGGGTCTGCCAGCACATCTCTTTTGGGTGTATGTCCTTTACGTGGCACGTTACTTCCCTCCTTAATATGGCCGGATTTCTTTTCCGACCTTAATTCTTAGGTACTCACATATATGTGTTCATGCTCAGGATCTCATTCTTAAACCGTACATGCAGCAGCCACGGGTCATGGTGTTTTGAATGATAAATGCCTTGCAATAGTCACTTATGTTTGTTTGGTCTTAAATTACTTCTTTGCGTCCTTAGGACGTTTAGCGCCGTACTTGGAACGGGCCTGGCGACGTTTTGCTACGCCTGCTGTATCCAGTGTACCTCTGATGATGTGGTAACGTGTACCGGGAAGATCCTTAACACGGCCGCCACGGATAAGAACAACACTGTGCTCCTGAAGGTTGTGACCTTCGCCGGGGATATAGCTTGTTACCTCAATACCGTTTGAAAGACGTACTCTTGCGATCTTTCTGAGAGCCGAGTTAGGCTTTTTGGGTGTAGCGGTCTTAACAGCTGTACATACACCTCTCTTCTGGGGAGAAGTAGTATCGATAGGCCTCTTGTGAAGAGAATTGAATCCTCTGCCAAGAGCGGGAGCTGTTGACTTTTTAACTGATGTTTCCCTGCCCTTTCTTACTAACTGGTTAAATGTTGGCATTCTTTTCACCTCCTTTTGATTTTTATATAGATTTGCACAACAAAAAATAAGGTGCATTTTTTGTGCACGCTGTTGTATTTTATATTTAAAAGCCCCGTATGTCAAGCTTTTTCCGTATAAAAGATGTATTTTTTGCGATGCATGGTCAAAAAACACATATTATACTTCAAAAAAGCCTGCTGTCTTAACCCTTTTCATAAAAAAACAGACCTCCCATCCTATGATAAGAGATCTGTATTCCTTACATTTTTTTAAAATCTTTTATCAGATCAGATAAATCTGGAAGCCAGATCGGCCTCGCAATCCTTTATATATCTCTCACGCCTTATAGGATGACAAAACAGGGAGGATGAAGTCAGACTCTTCTTTTCATTATCCGAAAGTGAATTCATACTCATAACCCTTCTCTTATAATCATTAAAGCCCTTAACATAAACCGTCAAGGCAAGAAGTAATACAAGAAGAGTAACAGTTAAAAGAGCATATCCGGAATAATCGGTAGTTGACTCTATTGTCGGAGCAAGAGGTACCTCATCGCTTTCATCAAGGACGATGAAGGTATATGCGTTGTCATTGCCGGCATCTGTATTTGATTCAGCAGCATTGCATTTAGCTGTCCCAAGCATAACAAACCCGGAAACGACTAACATTGCCGTGAGGATCCTTATTATCCCAAAGTATCTCTTTGTATTATATTTCATGTCTTACCTCCAAATATATACACCCGAAAAACAAAATTTATTTACCTTTCTATAAAATAAAGACTTTTAATATTTTGAAAAAGGGTCAGATTATTTTTATTTTTTTCAAAAATAAATTTGTATAAAAAGTTTTACGTTATTACAGTACTTTTCCCCGTTATTTATGGTACAATATGAACTGGGGAGAGTATAACATCCGGGGTAAATCTGCAGACGGATGGTGTGTGTATATGAAAAATTCCGATTTTAAAGGCTATAAGCTCTTTAAGCTGATCCAGCTGATAGTACTGATCATATTTGCGGTCACATTTTTTTGCTATCTCTATTTTGATCCCTTATTAAGAAATAATATTTATTCTAATAAGAGTCTTCTTACTGTGTGTATATTCCTGTGGGCTTTTATGGTATATTCGGCCATCAACATGATCCTGGATTTCAATCAGCTTGAGAAGCATATGGTCGCATCACATACACTGAGCCAGACAGCATATTTTGACAAGCTCACACAGCTTCCCAACAGAAACACACTTGATCTTTTGATCGAAAAATACGAAAACACAGACATATCAGAGTTTGCGTGCGCACTGATCACCATAACAAATCTCGGACAGATCAATCAAAAAGGCGGAAGGGATTCGGGAAACGAAACCCTGCGTGAATTTTCCATGGTCTTTGAAAAAGTCGGGACGGAATACGGCTTTTACGGACGTAACGGCGGAAACGAATTTGTCATCGTAATGGAGGACTGCAATTTCGATAAGATGCAGAAGTTCGTGGATGACATCAGCAACGCGATAACCCAGTACAATTTAAAACATGAAGATCTCTCACTGAAGCTTTCTTTTAAATATGCATTAAATATAGAAGAAAAGGTTAATACCCTTCCCGAGCTGATAGCAAGGATGTACAGTGATAAGAAAAGGGGATAGCTCATGCCTGCCTTTGACCACGATAATATAGGCAGTCTGGTGCTACGGGCAAGAGAGGACGATCCGGATGCATTCGCAGAATTATATGCGCTCACGTATAAGCATATATACAATTATGCGGGGCATTATCTGAGGGATCCATTCCTTGCCCAGGATGCAATGCAGGAGACCTATATATCAGCACTCAAAAATATAAGAAAGATCAAAGAACCCAATTTGTTTGTTGCATGGTTAAACCAGATATGTTTCCATGTCTGTTATGACATGTGCAAAAAAAACAATGAAAATTATGAAGCTATATCTCCCGAGCTTTTAGAGGTCTTAAAGGACGAGAACAAATTTCATAACCCCGAAGAAAATTATGAGGATAAAGAAGATATCCTCTCTCTTACGGATGCAATAAAATCTCTCCCGTTCAATGAACAGGAGGTTATAGTGATGAGATATATAAATGATATGAAGCTTGAAGAAATAGCCTCAGCACTAAACTGTTCAAGGAGTTCGGTAAAACGCTACCTGATATCCGGCAGAAAAAAGCTTGCGGAAATATTAAGAAGGGAGGGGATGTGAATTGTTCAGAAGAAATAAATACAATATAGATGTAAATGCAGCAAACGATACGCTTCAGAATGTATTTAAGTCGCTTGATAAAAAGCCCAATACCATTCCCTTTGATAAACTGCTTTTTATAAATTCGGTAAATAAGACCTACACAAGAGCCTGCTCTTTTATATCCGTTCTGCTGCTTTTGCTTATACTTTTATCTCCCCTGCCGTTCAGAAGTAAGGAGTTTACGGTAAGCTCGACAGGTGTAAAGCAGTACATAGTGATCCTTGATCATAACCTGTCCGAAGGCTTTTTTACCCTGAAGCTTTCAGGTGACGGGATAAATTATAACGATATATACGCAAGACTCGATGACGGAAGCTTTTTGTTTCCATCCACGATCGACGAGGAAGAGGGAATCGTTGTTTTCCCCTATGAGAGCGGAAGTCTCAATATTTTTATCCCTGATGTGAACGGCAAGGTTCTTCACGCTGTTCTTTCAAAATAGTACTATTCACAGTTAAAAGGAATTGATGTATAATCATGGTTGCAGATTTATGCTTTAACGATAATAATTCAAGGAGTTATCAGGATGTTTCATAAATGGGCTAAGAGATCTTTAGTCTGCTTAGGCATCTTATTCATAACAGCATATTCAATGACCGGCTGCGGGAAGGAAAAAGAGGAAACTGTCGTCACCTCCATGGCTTCCGGCGGAACAAGGGATAATACCCCTCTGGTTCTCATACCTTCCATGTCCGGAACGGATTTGATCGGCAATGAAGCAGTATCGATAAATATATCAAATACGGTTGACGGATATATAGTCGTTAAGTATCTTGGCGATAAGGAAAAGGTCAAAATGCAGCTTTCAGGGAACGGGCAGGTTACTTATACATATAACCTGCGTTCAAACTTTGATGAGGTCATCCCTCTTACAGCCGATGACGGGAACTATGAAATCACTGTATATGAGAATGTGTCGGGGGATCAGTATGCCACGATCTTTTCTTCTGATTTTAACGCCAAAATAGACAATAAAAACGGACCATATCTGTATCCTAACCAGTATGTTGATTTCAATGCCGGTTCCAATGTGGTCAAAAAGGCTGCAGAGCTTGCATCTACTGCCACCTGTGATCTGGATGTGGTTAACAGTGTGTATTCATTCATGGTGGAAAACGTAACCTACGATCACCATAAGGCCGAGACCGTAGAAAGCGGGTATATTCCCGATGTCGATCAGATCCTTTCCGCAAAGACAGGTATATGTTTTGACTATGCCGCTGTCATGGCTGCCATGCTCAGAAGCCAGAGGATCCCCACAAGGCTGGAGATAGGATATGCCGGAGATGCATATCATGCATGGATAAGCGTTTTTACCGCCGATACCGGATGGATAAACGGAATGATAGAATTCGACGGAAGTACCTGGTCACTCATGGATCCGACCTTTGCAGCCAATACAGAAGCGGGCGAGCTTAAGGATTTCATAGGTGACGGAAGCAATTATATAACCAAATATGTTTATTAACGGAGGAGATACAAATGAATAACGCGCAAAAACAGCTTTCCAACAAGGAACTGGCATTATTCTTTGATCAGTTTGCAATGACACTTGATGCCGGTCTCAATCACACGGACGGCATCAATATAATGATGGAGGATGCTGCGAGCAATGAAGGAAAAAAGATCCTTGAGATAATGCTCGAAACACTTCATGAAGGAAAACTTCTGTTTCAGGCCTTTCAGGCTCCGGGAGTATTTCCCAAATATGCTCTTGACATGATCGAGATAGGTGAGCGGTCAGGAAAACTTGATGAGGTAACACACTCCCTTGCCGATTATTACGAGCGTGAGGACAACATTGCGCAGGGTATAAGAAGTGCGGTAACCTATCCTCTGCTGATAATATTCATGATGTTTATAGTTATCCTTGTTCTTGTGATCAAGGTCCTTCCTGTATTCAACCAGGTATTTAACCAGTTGGGTTCGGAAATGACAGGCTTTTCAAAGGGTTTGCTGAATTTCGGAAATACCGTGAGCAGATATTCCCTTGTTTTCATCATAATCCTGCTTGTGCTTGTCGCATTTTATTTCTTTTTCTCAAAGACATCAAGGGGCAGGGAATTCTTTAACAGGTTCCTCTCGGTCTTCCCGCCCACAAGAGGTTTCTATGAAAAGATCGCTGCAGGAAGATTTGCCAGCTCCATGGCTCTTACATTAAATACCAATCTCGGTCCCGATGAAAGCCTTGCCATGGTCGAAAAGGCGATAGATAACGATGCCGTTGAAAAAAAGATCGCCGGCTGCAGGGATATGATAAGGCAGGGTGCATCCTTTTCCGATGCCCTTGTAGAATCAAAGATATTCAACAACCTTTATTCAAGAATGATCTCCGTGGGCGGAAAATCCGGCTCGATCGACAAGGCTCTCGAAAAGATATCCAAAAACTATGAAGCGGAGATAGATGACAGGATAAGCAACATAATTTCCATCATCGAGCCGACACTTGTAATAATCTTCTCGGTCATCGTATGTCTCATACTTTTATCGGTTATGACACCTCTTATGAGCATAATGTCAAATATAGGATGATCAGAATATAGCAGGCAGGAAAAAACATGAACAGATTCAGTAAACCGGACCTGAAAAAAAGAATATTCACTTCAAAAAATCTTTCGATCCTTGTTTTTGTCGTGATCATAATAATGTTCATTGCGGGGGTTAATACGCTCTCTGAGGGATCTCTTGGCAACGAAAAGGAAATGCTTGAAAATGCACTGAACAGGGATATAGTACACTGTTACGCGATCGAGGGTATATATCCGCCCTCCCTTGGTTACATCGAAAAACACTACGGTCTTACTTACGATCATGACAAATATATCATAAGTTATGAATCGATAGGTTCTAATATAATGCCTACGGTAATGGTCGTGGAAAGGAATCAGGAATGAATTTCAGGAAAAGAGAGAAATCTATAGTTGATCTGCTGTTCATACTCACACTTTTTGCTGTATTTATGCTCTGTTCCATGTTTATTGTCCTGTTCGGGGCCAAGATATACAAAAAGGTGGTCTCTGATTCCGAGATCAATTACAGCGCAAGGACCACTCAGGCCTATATAACGGAAAAAATACGTCAGCATGACAGTACCGGTGGAGTCGATGTAATTTATGAAGGCGAAAAACCCGTGCTGAGACTATATGAAAACTATGACGGAGCGATATACTACACATACCTTTACGAGGATGACGGATATCTTAAGGAGATAACTTCTCCCGAAAGATATGAACCCTCTTATCCGAACGGGCAGAGGATCCTTCCCATTAACAGCTTTAACGCGGATAAGATAAGCTCATCCCTTATAAAGTTTAATATCACTGACTGTTATGACAAAAAATATGAGTTTTATTCCACTATATATTCGGGAACACACTGATCCCGAAAAATAATATGATCTGAGGTCAGACAATGAAAAGAAGAACATCGGGCTCGTCCCTGTTCCTAATGGAAATGATCATTACAATATTATTTTTCTCCATAGCCTGTGCCATCTGCGTACAAAGCTTTGTCACTTCAAAGCTTCTGGATGAACAGACAAAGGAGCTCAACTCTGCCATTAACATAGCGCAGGGACTCTGTGATGCGATGCGCGGCACTGACGGTTCAATTTACGGTCTTACTGCTGTTTACGACGACGAGGTAATAGGGGAGGACGATTCCTATTTTCAGATCTATTATGATAAGGATTTCAATGTCTGCTCTCCCATAAGCGATGATGCAATGTATGTGGCAGATGTAACCCTCAAGGTTTTACCTACGGATCCGTTAGCTACCATCAATGTAATAGTTACCGATCTGGAAGACTATAAAGAAATATATTCTCTGACGGCCACCAAGTTTCTGGAGGGTGCTCAGGGTTGAAAGGAAGATAGGGCTTAATGAAAAAAATAACCGGCGGAATGAACGTCGGAACATCTTCTGTTCTGTCGGCATTCGTCATACTGTGTCTTGTTACCTTTGCGGCACTGTCCTTCTTAAGTGCAAATACCGATCATAACTTAAGCAAACAGGCTGCAGCAAAAACAAAGGAATACTATAAAGCCTGTACCGACGCTGATATCGTACTTGTCCAGATCTACAATGAGCTTAATGAGACTGCAGCGGAAAGCACAGACAGAGAAGAATACTATAAGGCAGTTTCATCCAAGTATAAGAACAATTCCTCAAAATCGTTTTATACACTGACTGAGGATGAGGGAATGACCAAGCTTGGCTTTACCCTGCCTATCAATGAACAACAGAACCTTCAGATACTGCTTGATATCAACTACCCCGACTCCGGAGATTATTCTGTATTTCATATCGATTCATATAAGACAGTTATGAATCCGGAATGGCATGATGATTCGGAAGCTGAGGGATCAGGGCTTATGAAATTCGACTGACAGGGAAGGAGTAATATGTCAATAACAGATATTTTATCCAATGTTACCTTAGAGGGCAAGGCCTCGGATATTTTCATTGTAGCAGGCAGACCCTTAACCTACAGGGCAAACGGACGTATGGAGCAGACAAACGATACAAAGCTTATGCCCGCGCAGTGTGCCGAGTTTATCACAGCCATCTATGAGTTAGCCGGAAGCAGGGATATGCATAAGCTTACCGAAACAGGTGATGATGATTTTTCTTTTGCGCTTAAGGGAGTGGCAAGATACAGGGTATCTGCTTATAAACAAAGAGGATCTCTCTCTGCTGTTATCAGGGTTATCAATTTCAACATTCCAAAACCGGAGGATCTGGATATCCCGGAAGGAGTCATAGAGCTTTCCAATAAGAAAAAGGGGCTTGTATTGATCACCGGACCCGCCGGTTCCGGAAAATCCACTACCCTCGCCTGCATGATAGATCACATCAACAGTACCAGACAGGCGCATATAATCACACTTGAAGATCCTTTGGAATATCTTCATATGCATAAGATGAGCATTGTATCCCAGCGCGAGGTGTCATCGGATACCGACAGTTACCTTACTGCACTCAGGGCATCGCTCAGACAGAGTCCTGATGTTATTCTTTTAGGTGAGATGAGAGATTCGGAAACAATAAGTGTTGCAATGACTGCTGCCGAGACCGGACATCTTGTATTGTCAACCCTTCATACCATCGGTGCTGCCAACACCATAGAAAGGATAATCGACGCCTTTCCTCCCAACCAGCAGCATCAGATATATATACAGCTGTCCATGGTTTTACAGGCTGTAGTTTCACAGCAGCTGATACCTACAGTAAACGGCGGCATAGCTCCCGCCTTTGAGATAATGACGCTTAATCCTGCGATCCGTACCAATATCAGGGATCAGAAGGTTCAGAGTATAGACTCAATAATCGATACTTCCTCCTCAGAGGGAATGATATCCATGAATACCAGTCTCTTAAATCTCATAAAATCAGGAAAGATCACCGAGAAAACAGCTTATTCATTTACGACAAATCCCGAAAATCTGTCAAATAAGCTTTATTATGCAAATAAGATGGAGGGAAACAATCAGGGATATCAGTCCTCCTCCCAGACCGGTTCCGGCGCTGCTTCCTCTTCCTCCGATAATTCAGAGAAAAAAGGATTCTTTGGCTGGAGATAGGAAGCTTTCGAATATACAACAAATAAAACGTGCGCCGCAAGGCGCACAACATAAAACAGGCCGGAGTTAAACTCCGGCCTGTTCCTTCTTAGAATAATCCTTATTCCTCGTCCTCTGCGAGTTCTTCTGCAACTTCAGGTTTCAATTCTTCCTGATCGTCATCTTCATAAATTTCGGTAGCTGAAGTATCCAGCTTCACATCTCTGTATATCTTCATACCGGTACCTGCAGGTATCGGCTTACCTATGATAACATTTTCCTTAAGTCCGATAAGCGGATCGACCTTACCCTTTATCGCTGCCTCGGTAAGTACCTTTGTAGTCTCCTGGAAGGATGCAGCTGAAAGGAAGGAATTTGTGGCAAGAGCTGCCTTCGTGATACCAAGGATGATCTGCTTGCCCTCAGCGGGTTTCTTACCTTCCTCGATAAGCTTCTCATTCATATCCTCAAAGTCAAGAAGATCTATCTGGGTTCCCGGAAGATATTCAGAATCTCCGCTTTCTTCTATCCTTACCTTCTTAAGCATCTGACGTACGATAACCTCGATATGCTTATCGTTGATCTCAACACCCTGAAGTCTGTATACCTTCTGGACCTCACTGATCATATAATCCTGAACCGCATTGATACCCTTTATCTTCAGTATATCATGAGGATTTACGGAACCGTCTGTAAGGGGTTCTCCTTCAAGGATATCAACTCCCTCCGGATTATCCTCTAACCTCTGAACTATCTTGGATCCGAACGGGATAAGATATCTCTTTATCTCGCCTGTTTCCTCATTGGATATCACTACCTCTCTCTTCTTCTTGGTATCCTCTATTACTGCTCTTCCGGATATTTCGGATATAATTGCAAGACCCTTAGGCTTTCTTGCTTCAAAAAGTTCTTCTACTCTGGGAAGACCCTGTGTAATATCATCACCGGCAACACCGCCTGTATGGAAGGTTCTCATCGTAAGCTGAGTACCTGGTTCACCTATGGACTGTGCTGCAATGATCCCGACAGCTTCTCCGACCTGAACCATCTCACCTGTGGCCATATTGGCTCCGTAACACTTAGAGCAGATACCGTTATGGCAGCGGCATGAAAGGATGGTACGTATCTTTACGCCTCTGGAATTCATATTGTCTACTCTTGTAAGCTCTCCATCGACCATCTTCTCTACCTGGAAAGGTACACCATCTTCGTCAACACCGAGAGTTATGACTTTATCTGCTCTTCTGGGTGTTATCATATGATTCTTCTTTACAAGAACGTTGCCCTCTGCGTCAAGAATATCATTGCAGGCATATCTTCCAAGTATCCTCTCTCTTAAGGACTCTATCTTGGCCTTATCATTCATGAAGGCCTTAACATACATTCCGGGGATCTCCTCACTGTTTTCGGAGCAGTCCCTCTCCCTGATTATGAGCTCCTGAGAAACATCAACAAGTCTTCTTGTCAGATAACCTGAATCGGCTGTTCTAAGTGCTGTATCGGACAGACCCTTTCTGGCTCCGTGAGCTGACATAAAGTATTCAAGAACATCAAGACCTTCACGGAAATTGGACTTGATGGGAAGCTCGATCGTTTTACCGGTAGTATCGGCCATAAGTCCTCTCATACCGGCAAGCTGCTTGATCTGGTCATCCGAACCTCTGGCTCCGGAATTAGCCATCATGTAAATATTGTTATATTTGTCAAGGCCGTCAAGAAGTATCTTTTTCAGGTTATCATCTGTTACCTTCCAGGTATCTACGACTCCCTTATACCTTTCCTCTTCTGTTATAAGACCTCTTCTGTAGTTACGGCTGATCATATCAACCTTATTCTGTGCCTCTTCAAGAAGTTCGGGCTTCTTTGCCGGAACTGTCATATCCGATATAGAAACGGTCATGGCAGCAAGAGTTGAATACTTATATCCCATGGCCTTTATGTCATCAAGAACTTCTGCAGTCCTGGTAGCACCGTGAGTATTTATGACCTTCTCAAGTATACGCTTAAGATCCTTCTTACCAACATGGAAGTCTACCTCAAGCTTTAAGAAATTATCCGGGTTCTCACGATCAACAAAACCAAGGTCCTGAGGAATGATCTCATTGAATATGAGTCTTCCGAGAGTGGTTTCGATCATGCCCGAATGAACATTTCCTTCGCTGTCCTTCTTTTCAATCCTTACATTTATCTTCTGATGAAGAGTTATATCTTTATTCTCATGAGCGAGGATAGCCTGGTTCACTGAATGGAAGTATCTTCCAAGAAGGTCTACGAACTGGCAGATTACCCATCTGTCACGATCCTTATCAACACAGACCTTTATGAATGTATTTTCGTCGATCGCTTCACCCTTATCATTGCCCTTAGCCTGTTCACTCTTTGCCTTCCTGTAAGCCTCTTCAGCCTCATCTATGGAATCATAGGTAAATCTTACTTCCTCGTTAAAGTCGGGATCGTTGCTGTAATCCTTATACTTGTTCATTGTGAGGTAATAAATACCGAGAACCATATCCTGTGTAGGAACGGCAACGGGACCTCCGTCTGAAGGCTTGAGCAGGTTATTGGGTGAGAGGAGCAGGAATCTGCATTCAGCCTGAGCCTCTACCGACAAGGGAAGATGCACAGCCATCTGGTCACCGTCAAAGTCAGCATTATATGCAGTACAAACCAGAGGATGAAGCTTTATAGCCTTACCCTCTACAAGAATAGGTTCAAATGCCTGAATACCGAGTCTGTGAAGTGTTGGTGCACGGTTGAGCATAACAGGATGCTCTTTGATAACATCCTCAAGCACATCCCATACCTCCGGACGCAGCCTTTCAACCATCTTCTTTGCATTCTTTATATTATGAGCCGTTCCGTTTGCAACAAGCTCCTTCATTACAAAGGGCTTAAACAGCTCTATTGCCATTTCCTTGGGAAGACCGCACTGATATATCTTGAGCTCCGGTCCCACTACGATAACCGATCGGCCTGAATAGTCAACTCTCTTTCCGAGAAGGTTCTGACGGAAACGACCGGACTTACCCTTTAACATATCAGACAGGGATTTAAGAGCCCTGTTTCCCGGGCCTGTAACAGGCCTTCCTCTTCTGCCGTTATCTATAAGGGCATCCACTGCCTCCTGGAGCATTCTCTTTTCATTTCTTACGATGATATCGGGCGCTCCGAGTTCAAGAAGTCTCTTAAGTCGGTTATTTCTGTTAATTATCCTTCTGTAAAGATCATTAAGGTCGGATGTTGCAAATCTTCCTCCGTCAAGCTGAACCATAGGTCTTAAATCGGGTGGGATGACAGGGATGGCATCAAGTATCATCCACTCAGGCTTGTTTCCGGATTCCCTGAAGGCCTCCACAACCTCGAGTCTTTTGATTATCTTGGCTTTTTTCTGTCCTGAACCCGAGGATTCCTCAAGCTCTTCCTTGAGACTTTCGGCTTCTTTATCAAGATCTATCGCTACAAGGAGTTCCTTAATAGACTCTGCTCCCATACCGACCCTGAATTCCTTACCCCATTCGTTATAAGCATCCTGATATTCCTTTTCCGTAAGTATCTGCTTATATTTAAGGTCTGTTGTTCCGGGATCGAGAACTATATAATTTGCAAAATAGAGGACCTTTTCAAGATTTCTTGGTGAGATATCAAGTATAAGTCCCATCCTGCTGGGTATCCCCTTAAAATACCATATGTGGGAAACAGGCGCAGCAAGTTCGATATGACCCATACGTTCACGACGAACCGTGGCTTTTGTAACCTCAACTCCGCATCTGTCACATATGACACCCTTATAACGAACCTTTTTATATTTTCCGCAGTGACATTCCCAATCCTTACTGGGTCCAAATATCTTTTCACAGAACAGGCCATCCTTTTCGGGCTTGAGTGTTCTGTAATTGATAGTTTCAGGCTTTTTTACCTCGCCCTTTGACCACTCTTTTATCTTTTCAGGTGATGCCAGCCCTATCCTTATGGCATCAAAGCTTAACGGCTGGTATCCTTGTTGATTATTATCCGGCATTTTTGGTACTCCTTCCCAAAATTATGTTTAGATGAAACATTACTTATACTGAGGATCATTCTTCGTCAGTATCCATGTCGCTTTCGTAGAAATCACCGTCTTCAGATTCCATCACTTCATCGTCGAGTTCATCTTCGTAATCATCACTTTCCACGTTGTTCAGATTACCCTCTTCATCGAATTCCTGACTCGTATAACCGTTCTCTTCAAAGTCTCTGCTGTCATTTCTGTATCTCTTTGAGTCCTCTTCAAGAACAGATCTGAAATCCGTATTGCCGAAGTCTGTATTTTCACCGATCTCAACCTCGGTATTATCCTCCCTGAGCACTCTGACATCAAGTCCGAGAGACTGAAGCTCCTTAAGCAATACCTTAAAGGACTCGGGGATACCGGAATCCGGAACATTTTCACCCTTTATGATGGCTTCATAGGTCTTAACTCTTCCTATTACATCATCAGACTTAACGGTAAGTATTTCCTGTAAGGTATAAGAAGCACCATAGGCTTCAAGGGCCCAAACTTCCATTTCTCCGAAACGCTGGCCGCCAAACTGCGCTTTACCGCCAAGAGGCTGCTGCGTAACAAGTGAGTACGGTCCGGTTGAACGGGCATGTATCTTATCATCAACAAGATGGTGGAGTTTCAGATAATGCATATGACCTATGGTAACCGGACTGTCAAAATACTCTCCGGTACGTCCGTCACGAAGCCTTACCTTTCCATCGCTGTTGATGGGAACTCCCTTCCAGAGTTCTCTGTGTGCCCTGTTCTCAGACAGATAATCATACACCCTCTTATCCAGCTCATCCTTATGAAGGTCCTTGAATGTAGGTGTCTTGCTGTCATATTTTTCATTGTTCTTCTTAGCTGCTTCCTTTGCTTCCGCTTCATCAAAGGGAAGATTGACATAATCATTGGCAAGCTTAAGGGTTCCGATGATATCTTCCTCGTTAGCTCCGTCAAAAACAGGCGTGGATACATTAAAGCCAAGTGCTTTGGCTGCAAGCGAAAGATGTATCTCCAATACCTGTCCTATATTCATTCGGGAAGGAACGCCCAAAGGATTGAGCACGATATCTATGGGACGTCCGTTTGGAAGATAGGGCATATCCTCTACGGGTAATACACGGGATACTACACCCTTATTACCGTGTCTTCCTGCCATCTTATCTCCGACAGATATCTTTCTCTTCTGCGCTATATATATCCTTACCGACTGATTGACTCCGGGAGGAAGCTCATCTCCGTTTTCCCTTGAGAAGATCTTGGCATCCACTACTATTCCATATTCGCCGTGAGGAACTCTTAAGGAGGTATCTCTTACTTCTCTTGCCTTTTCACCGAAAATCGCTCTCAAAAGTCTTTCTTCGGCCGTAAGTTCTGTCTCTCCCTTGGGTGTAACCTTACCTACAAGGATATCTCCGGCCCTGACCTCTGCTCCTATCCTTATGATCCCTCTTTCATCGAGATCCTTTAGTGCATCTTCACCCACATTCGGAACATCTCTTGTGATCTCCTCAGGTCCGAGCTTTGTATCTCTTGCCTCTGATTCGTGCTCCTCAAGATGAACCGAAGTATATACATCATCTCTTACAAGTCTCTCACTTAAGAGAACTGCATCCTCATAGTTATAACCCTCCCAGGTCATGAATGCTATGAGGGGGTTCTTACCGAGGGCAAGCTCTCCTCCTGATGTAGAAGGTCCGTCGGCTATGACCTGGCCCTCCTCTATATGTTCATCCTTGCTTACAATAGGTCTCTGGTTATAACAGTTGGACTGATTGCTTCGCATGAACTTGGTTATATGGTAAACGTCCTTCGTTCCGTCGTCATTGGTAACACCTATCTCATTAGATACGACATAATCAACCTTTCCGGATTTTTTTGCCACTACACATACTCCGGAATCCTTTGCAGCCTTGGGTTCCATACCGGTACCGACAACAGGTGCTTCCGTCATGAGAAGGGGAACAGCCTGACGCTGCATGTTTGAACCCATAAGTGCTCTGTTGGCATCATCATTCTCAAGGAAGGGAATAAGGGCTGTCGCCACAGAAAATACCATCTTGGGCGATACATCCATATAGTCAAACATGGACTTATCATAAGCCTGGGTCTCATCCTTATAACGACCCGATACAAGCCTGTTTATGAAGTGCCCCTCTTCATCTAATGGCTCACTGGCCTGCGCAACATGATAATTGTCTTCCTCATCAGCGGTCATATATAATACATCATCCGTAACTACAGGATTTTCGGGATCGCTGTGATCAATCTTTCTGTAAGGAGCCTCAACAAAACCATATTCATTTATCCTTGCATAGCTTGCAAGTGAATTTATAAGCCCGATGTTTGGTCCTTCAGGTGTCTCTATGGGACACATTCTTCCATAGTGAGAATAATGTACATCTCTAACCTCGAATCCGGCACGGTCTCTTGAAAGTCCGCCGGGTCCAAGAGCCGAAAGACGTCTCTTATGTGTAAGCTCTCCCAACGGATTGTTCTGATCCATAAACTGTGAAAGCTGTGAAGATCCAAAGAATTCCTTTACCGCCGCTGTGACGGGCTTGATGTTTATAAGTGCCTGGGGTGATATTCCCTCAAGATCCTGGGATGTCATCCTCTCCCTTACAACTCTTTCAAGTCTTGAAAGACCTATACGATACTGGTTCTGCAAAAGCTCTCCCACAGCTCTTATACGTCTGTTTCCAAGATGGTCTATATCATCATCATTACCTATACCATACTCTAAATGAATATTGTAGTTGATAGATGCAAGAATATCTTCCTTTGTTATATGCTTGGGTATCAGGGAATGTACATTTGCCGATATCATCTCGCCAAGTGCGGCGGGATCGCTTTCATTCTCGTCAAGTATCTCCCTTAATCTCGGATAATAAACAAGCTCTGTGATTCCAAGTGACCTGGGATCACATTCAACATAGTTCCTTATATCAACCATCATATTGGAAAGAACCTTGACGTTTCTCTCCTCTGTCTGGATCATAACATAGGGGATGGCTTCATTCTGAATAGCATCAGCAAGCTCAGCATCAACCCTTGTGCCTGCTTCGGCGATTATCTCTCCTGTAACGGGGCTTACCGCATCCTCTGCAAGAACATGTCCGGTGATCCTTTTCCTGAAGGAAAGCTTCTTATTAAATTTATACCTTCCGACCTTGGCGAGGTCATATCTTCTTGCATCAAAGAACATGGAGTTGATAAGGCTTTCCGCACTCTCTACCGTAAGCGGTTCTCCGGGACGGATCTTTCTGTATAATTCCTGTAAACCTTCCTGATAATTCGTTGCCGTATCCTTTGAAAATGAGGCAATTATCTTTGGCTCATCTCCGAACATATCAAGGATCTCCTGATTTGTTCCTATACCCAGTGATCTTATAAGAACAGTGACCGGAACCTTTCTGGTCCTGTCAACACGTACAAAGAACACATCATTGGAATCTGTTTCATATTCCAACCATGCACCTCTGTTTGGTATTACCGTCGATGAAAACAATCTTTTTCCGAACTTATCATGGCTGATGGCATAATAAATACCGGGAGATCGTACAAGCTGACTTACGATTACCCTTTCTGCACCATTTATGACAAATGTACCGGTAGCTGTCATAAGAGGAAGATCACCCATGAAAATATCGTGACTGATTATCTCTCCGCTTTCCTTATTGTACAGTCTGACATTAACCTTAAGTGGAGCAGCGTACGTAGCATCTCTTTCCTTACACTCTTCAATAGAATACTTAACGTCATCCTCACAAAGCTTGAAGTCCACAAATTCAAGACTGAGATGCCCGTTATAATCCATGATTGGAGAGATGTCATTAAAAACTTCTTTCAGACCTTCATCCAAAAACCACTGATAAGAATCCTTCTGCACCTCAATGAGGTTAGGCATGGCTAAGACTTCCTTCTGTCTGGAGTAGCTCATTCTGATGTTCTTACCTGCGGATGTAGGACGTATCCTGTTCTTTTCCATCGACGTTTCACCCCGTTTTTATTTTATTTGTCATAATGGTCCGGCTCTTTGAAGGCTTTTTTCAGGCACCAAAAAAGAGCCCATGTTTCCAAAATAACGCATCGTACATAATAACACAAGCTCTTCTTCGTTGTCAAATACTTTTTAAAAAATAATTATAATTTTTGTTATTCCTTTGAATATTACTTAAGGTTAACCTTTGCTCCAACATCTTCAAGCTTCTTCTTAAGCTCCTCAGCCTCTTCCTTGGAAGCACCTTCCTTAACAACCTTGGGAGCGCTGTCAACAAGATCCTTAGCTTCCTTAAGTCCCAGACCGGTCACTTCACGAACAACCTTTATAACCTTAACCTTCTCAGAACCTACTTCTGCAAGCTCTACGTCAAACTCGCTCTTCTCCTCAGCTGCACCTGCACCGTCTCCTGCTGCTGCTGCAACTACAACGCCTGCTGCCGCTGAAACTCCGAATTCCTCTTCGCATGCCTTTACAAGGTCATTTAATTCCAAAACTGTAAGTTCTTTTATAGCATCAATGATTTCTGCTGTAGATAACTTTGCCATTTTATTTTTCCTCCGTAATTATTATTGATAGATCCGGATCATATAAATGATCTTAATATTCATTTATCACAGATCCTTTTACTGATGTTACTGTTATTTGCACCTGCTTAAACTGATCAGCCTTCTGCGGGTGCTTCTTCTGCTTTGGCTTCAGCTGCGGGTGCTTCTTCTGCGGGCGCTTCTTCTGCTTTAGCTTCAGCTGCAGCACCTGCTCCGCCTTTTTCAGCCAGCTGGTTGATAACTCTTGCAAAATTCGCGACAGGTGACTGGATAGATCCAAGGAGTTTCGAGAGAAGTTCTTCCCTTGAAGGGATCTTAGCTATAGAATCCATACCCTTGGCATCATAATAAATACCTTCCACAACACCGCCCTTGATCTCAAGCTTAGGTGCAGTCTTGGCAAATTTTGCCAGTATTCTTGCGGGAGCCGTAGCATCATCCTTAGAGATCGCGATCGCGCTGGGTCCTTCAAGATGAGGAGCTAAGCTCTCAAGATCGGTACCCTTAAACGCAAAGTTCATCATTGTGTTTTTGTAGACCTTATAAGTGACTCCGGCTGTACGAAGCTGTCTTCTTAAATCTGTGTCCTCAGCAACGGTCAATCCTCGATAATCAACCACTACAACAGACTGGGCATCCTTAACATTTTCGGATATCTCATCAATTACAGGTCTTTTCAACTCTACCTTAGCCATGTTTTACCTCCTGTTTTATTTTTCCGGCTCATCAAATCCTGTTTAAGCAACATTTTTATCTGCCGGTCTTTGAGGCATTAAAAAAGCCTCGCTTCGAAGACGCGAAGTAAGGCATAAAAATCATATACTCTTATTCTCCTCGGCAGGCGATACGCTTACGCTACTTGGTTCATATCCCGTGATAGACCTTTCGCACCTGCTGTCTTCGGCATGGTTTAAAAAACCTTGTATAAAATAACACAACAGATTAATAAAGTCAAGAAGAAATCATACGTATATCTGAGTTGTTTAAATTTATGTCCCATCGGAAGAGACATTTTCCTCTCCCGTCACAGTCCCTGTATCTGTACCTCCCGCATCTGTGACTTCGCTGTTTGCAGGATCAACCAAAGTCAGTACGGAAGGATCTATGACCGTTCCGTCCGGAAGTGTGAGCATTCCGGGAGCTTCTTCTGTCTCTTCTTCAGTATCCTTTCTGATATATTCTTTTGACGGAGAGGTATTCTGTCCGTTCTGAATATTATGGTTCGTATCGGAAATCTCTATAACACCCTCGCCTGATACAGTAGCATGATCCGATATACCCTGAAGGTAGGAAAGAATCCTTACTGCCTCATCTCCTGTGGCAAGCGACGTGGTGCACCCGTTCTGGATGCAGGGTACAAATCTGAACTCCCCTATACTGCAGCCCTCATCTGTTGTATTGATCGTTACTTTGGCATATCCCGTATCAACCCTTCTTGAATTAAACCAGAAGTTTCCAAGGCTGTACATAACAGGTACTCCGTTCACATAGTCAAATCCCTGAAGGCAATGCGGATGAGCCCCTATTATAAGATCCGCTCCGGCGTCCACATACTTCCTTGCAAGCTCTCTCTGTGAAGCTTCAACTAAATCAGTGTTTTCACTGCCCCAATGCACAAACACTATCACAAAGTCCGAATTTTCCTCTGCAGTTTCTATACATTTTACCATTTTTGTCGCATCAAGCGTACGCAAAAGTCCCGGCGAATCCTCTGTAGCCTCCCTGCTCTCGGGATTTGCCGTCCTCTCAATCTGAGTGGCGGCGGTTATGGCAATGACCTTTTTATTTACTTTAAAATATACCGGCTGCATGGCTTCTTCTATATTTCTTCCGGCTCCCACAAAAGGGATATCAGCTTCCTTAAGAATATCCATTGAGTCGAGCAGAGCATCCTCTCCGTAATCAAAGGCATGATTATTTGCAAGGGACACTATATCCGTTTCGAGCGCGGTAAGATACCTTACGCTTTCCGGCATTGCCCTGAAGGTAAATGTCTTTCCTTCCTTGGGCGTACCCCTGTTGCTGTAGGGAAACTCATTGTTGACCATGAAAATATCACTTTCCTTAAGGCCCTGGCTGACCTCGGGTTTTATTACCCCGTTGATATCCTCTCCGCAGTCCCTGAGCCTGGACATATTGCTGTAACCCTCGGCAAAGGAGATGTCTCCGGCAAAGGTTAACACTACCTGATCAGGAGATTTAGTCTCCTTTGAGAATATCCTTTTGTCAAAATCCCATATAACTTCTTCCTCTTCCTCCTCTGCAGGCTCCTGTGAGGGTATGGGTTCGGCTTCCTCTTCCTCTGTATTTATAATAATGACAGGTATTTCGCTTATATTTTCACCCTCCTGCAGGGAAGTATCTTTTGCTGTGGCCTCATCGCTTTTTCCTATAACGAAAGCCGTTGCATTTCCGTTTTCATTTTTATCGCCGCATCCGCAGACAGGGAGGAGCATCAATATCAAATTAATAATCAACAGAAGTCTTTTAAACCGCATCTTCATTCCCCGATCGTTCAAACCACGCGCCCCCAATAGCATAAAGCATCCTCAAAAACCGTTATCCCTCTTCCGAAATATCATAACAGATAGTTGTCTGTCGCTCAAGTGTGCATCTTTTTACAAAACAATAACCCACCGTAGATAAACAGTGGGTTATTTGATGATCTGTATCGTTATTATTAATACTTAGCCGTGGAAACCTTTACTCCGGGGCCCATTGTAGTTGATAAAACAATGCTTCTTAAATACTGGCCCTTAAGTGAACTTGGCTTAGCCTTAACTATGGCATCCATGAGAGTGTTGAAATTCTCCATAAGCTTTTCCGCTTCAAAGGATGCTTTTCCTACAGGAACATGTATGATATTGGTCTTGTCAAGACGGTACTCGATCTTACCTGCTTTAATATCCTTTACAGCCTTTGTAACATCCATGGTTACTGTACCGGCCTTGGGATTTGGCATCAATCCTTTAGGTCCGAGGATCTTACCCAGACGTCCTACAACACCCATCATGTCAGGTGTAGCAACAACTACATCAAAGTCGAGCCATCCATCATTCTGTATCCTTGGAATGAGTTCATCTCCTCCAACATGATCTGCTCCGGCCGCTTCGGCTTCAGCGATCTTATCACCCTTTGCAAAAACCAGAACTCTTGTAACTCTTCCTGTTCCGTTGGGAAGTACTACCGCTCCACGGATCTGCTGTTCAGCATGACGTCCATCACAGCCTGTTCTTATATGAACCTCTACTGTCTCATCAAACTTAGCGGTTGCTGTACTCTTTACAACATTTATAGCCTCTTCAGGATCATACAGTGTAGCCCGGTCAACTTTTTTAGCAGCTTCCATATATTTCTTTCCGTGTTTCAATGTCCGCCACCTCCTTATTCTTCTACCGTAACGCCCATGCTTCTGGCCGTTCCGGCGATCATACTCATAGCAGCCTCTACTGATGCAGCATTAAGATCGGGCATCTTTGTCTCTGCTATCTCTCTAAGCTTATCCTTTGAAAGTACTGCAACCTTATTCTTGTTGGGTACTCCCGAACCGGACTTGATATTGCATGCTTTCTTAATAAGTACTGCTGCAGGCGGAGTCTTTGTTATAAAGCTAAAGCTTCTGTCTGCGTAAACCGTGATCACGACAGGGATAAGTACGTCACCCTTGTCTGCTGTTCTGGCATTAAACTGCTTCGTAAATTCAACGATATTTACACCATGCTGACCAAGTGCGGGTCCGACAGGGGGTGCCGGTGTTGCCTTGCCGGCAGGTATCTGCAGTTTAATATAGCCTTCTACCTTTTTTGCCATTTTTCCTTTCCTCCTAATGTAATGTGGTGGTGGCGGAGACTATTCTCCTCCCACAGTTCACCGGATGGGCAAAAGCCCTTCTGTATAAAAACAGGAATAATCCTTTGAACTTCTTGTCAATCCTGCTTACTGATCTCATCAAAGCTGATCTCGACAGGTGTTTCCCTGCCAAAGAGCTCGACAAATATGGTGGCTGTCTGCTTACCCATATCCATTCGCTGGATAACACCGACCGTATCCTTCCACGGTCCCGCAACAACAGCAACGGTGTCGCCCTCGGCAAAGTCGATCAACAGGTTCTCTGTCTTGATGCCAAGCGGCTTCATCTCATTTTCAGTAAGCGGTACAGGTTTGCTTCCGGGTCCGACAAAGCCTGTAACTCCTCTGGTATTTCTTACAACATACCATGTAACATCATTCATATACATATTGATGAGAACGTATCCCGGAAAAAGCTTCTTTGATGTTGTCTTTCTCTTTCCGTTCTTCTGCTCGGTCACATCCTGTACAGGAACCCTGACCTCTAATATCTCATCTTCAAGATGTCTGTTCTCTATAGCCTTTTCTATATTGGCCTTAACTTTATTCTCATATCCGGAATAAGTATGAACAACATACCATCCTGACTCTTCAGTATTATATTCAGCCATATTGGTCTCCTTTCAGTTATAATCCTACGATGAAATCAACACCGTATTGCAGGATCATGTCCAGTATGGCAATAATAACGCCAACAACAACAGATACGACCACTACGGCTATCGTCTGCTTTGTCACCGTTTCACGGTTTTCCCATATAATTTTATTAAATTCGGCCTTCAGGCCCTTGAACCATCCGGATCTGTCAGCGGTTTTCCCGGTCACTTTTACGGATGTCTTGTTCTCTTCACTCATAAACAGCTCCTTTACAAATAAAAATTACTTTGTCTCCTTATGAATAGTATGAGTCCTGCAGAATCGACAATATTTTTTTGTCTCTATCCTGTCGGGATGAGCCTTCTTATCCTTTGTTGTATCGTAGTTACGATTCTTGCACTCTGTGCATGCAAGTGTAATTCTTGTACGCATTATTATAACCTCCGAATATGAAATAAAACATTTTACATCAAAAAAAGGGCTTAGCCCTCAACCTGTTCAAATATAACATAAGCCTGTTATTTCGTCAATAATTTTTTTACCACAATATGTTGTGGTGAATGCCTCAAAAACCTCTATTTTCCTTAAAAAATCAATGTTATTTAATTCTTTTTTATTGCTTTTTCTGGTTTTATGTTGTAGTATAAAGGTACATTAATATACTTTTTTTTAATGCCCGCGCGTTTCATATTATAAACAGTATCACAAATATCAGCCGGCGTGATCTTTTTATAAATGAATAGGTGAAAATGATTTTACCGAAGCGTATCCATTCAGGGAAGAAAGGAGGGGCACTAATATGGCAGATCTATCTGTATTAAACAATATTTATAATCAGATCAATACCACGTATAATCCTATGCGTACAAATACCAAGTATGATACGCATAAGAAGAGTGAATTACGTGGTGTTTATAATTCCATCGTAGAAAAAAGCAAAGATGCTCCCCTGTTCCTTCTTGATGACAGCAAGGAAACAAAGGATTATGTCGTTGATCTTAAGGAAAACTCCAGAAATCTGAAAAATACCATAGCTTCGCTTTCTCAGTCAGGATCGACCGATGATATTTTATCCAAAAAAACTATCGCTTCAAGTGATGACAGTAAGGTAAGAGCAAACTATCTCGGCGGAGATTTTGAGGAGGGAGATGCATCCGAACTTACCCTTTCCATCAAACAGCTTGCAGGCGAGCAGCAGAACACGGGAAGATTCCTTCCACCCGATGAGAGAATAGGATTGGATTCCGATACATATTCCTTTGATGTTCATTCAAGAGATATGGACTACGAATTCCAGTTCAACATCTCAGACACTGATACAAATAAAAATATACAGGATAAGCTTGAAAGGCTGATCAACAGATCAAATATAGGAATAAAAGCGGAAGTCATACAGAATGGCGAGGGAATGACCTCCCTGTCTCTCACTTCGGAAGACATGGGCGTCCGCAATGATGAAGGTGTTCTGTTTAATGTTTCCGATAACCGCACCAGTAAGGCAAGCGGTGTAGTTGAATATTTGGGACTCTCAAATGTTTCTTTGGAACCTAAGAACGCCGAATTTACATTAAACGGTGTTGACCGTGTGGCAACCGGAAATCATTTTACCGTAGACGGAAAATATGATATCGAGCTTAAGGCTCCAACAACAGAAGGAGAATCGGTCACCGTCGGATTCAAAACAGATTATGAGTCCTTAGCTGAAAATATTGAAAAGCTTATCGGCGGCTATAACGATTTTATAGAAAAAGCCAACAGCTATGTTGAAAAGCAGCCAAATTCCAAGACTCTTATAAATGAAATGAGGTCGATAACCACAAAGTTCAGCAAAGGGCTTGAAGATCTCGGAGTTTCCCTTACACCGGATTCCACTATCGCCTTAGATCCCGAGAAGCTCAGGAAGGAACTCAACTCACCCGATGCGCTTAAGAAGCTCGAAACCATTAAGGATTTTGCAAATACAGTCCTTAAGAAAACCTCTGAGGTCGCACTGGATCCCATGCAGTATACCAGGCGACGGATAGTTGAATACAAAAATCCCGGACATAATTTCTCGGCACCATATGTGACAAGCAACTACTCAGGAATGATGTTCAGCGGATACTGTTAAAAAACCGGTAAGCAGTTCAAAGCTTCCGGTTTTTTTATTTCATAATATCAATGTCACAATATTTCTTTTTCTGCCGTCTCAAGAGCTCTTTTGACTACCTGGTGCATATCATAATACTTGTACTCTCCCAATCTTCCTCCGAATATGACTCTGTCCTCTTTATCGGCAAGCTCCTTGTATTTAAGATAGAGAGCATTATTTTTTTCATCATTCATGGGATAATAGGGTTCATCACCCCTCTTCCATTTTGCGGGATATTCCCTCGTGATCACAGTTTTTTCCTGAGTCCCGAATTCAAAATGCTTATGCTCGATGATCCTTGTATAAGGGACTTCGTATTCGGTATAATTAACTACCGCATTCCCCTGGAAGTTATCGGTATCGAGTACTCCGGTTTCAAATCTTAAGCTTCTGTATTCAAGTTCGCCGAACCTGTAATTGAAATATTCATCGATCATACCGGTAAATACTGTCTTATCGGCAAGCTCTGAGTATTCATTTCTCTCTGAAAAGAAATCGCATGAAAGCCTTACTTCTGTGCCCTCGAGCATTTTCTCTATTATCCCGGTATATCCTCCGATGGGTATACCCTGATAGGGATCATTAAAGTAATTATTATCATAGGTGAACCTTACGGGCAGCCTTTTTATTATAAAGGCAGGAAGGTCAGACGCTTTTCTGCCCCATTGTTTTTCCGTATAGCCCTCTACCAGCTTTTCATATATATCCTTTCCCACAAGAAGTATAGCCTGTTCTTTGAGATTTCCCGGCTCATCCCTTCCCTGGGCTGCCATTTCCTCCCTTGCCTCCTTTTTCTGCTCCTCTATCTTTGCCCTTGCCTCATCCGGAGTCTTTACTCCCCACAGTGCATGAAAGGTGTTCATATTAAAGGGAAGGTTATACAGTTCATCCTTATATCTTGCAAGAGGAGAATTTGTATATCTGTTAAAGGGAACAAAGGAATTCATATAATCCCAAACTTCCTTATCCCCGGTATGAAAAATATGCGCACCGTACTTATGCACATTGATCCCCTCAATGTTTTCCGTATAAACATTTCCTCCTATGTGGGATCTTTTGTCAATAACAAGGCACCTCTTATGAGCCTTTTTTGCCTCATATGCAAAGACCGCTCCAAACAGCCCCGCTCCAACTATAAGATAATCATATTTAGCCATTTTGCCCTCCGGTTAATATTTTATTATAGGATTTAATCATCATACTGTTCATTAACTTTCTCAAACCGGTACCTGCCAGAGAGGTCCTTTCCGGTTATATCCTGTGCTACCATACTTCCTTATAGCCCTCAGATTCCTCCTGAATAGCCTCTACTATCTGCCTTGCACTCAGCTTTTCCCTGTATTTGGGGTTTTGGAAGATGGACATGGACTCTTCTGTTCTTGTTGCCCTTTTTTCAAAGGATACCGCTTCAAAATCCCTTCCGAGCCATTCATAATCCACATCCGTAATGGTATCGGGATCAAAGAAGTTTCCGCAATATCTGAAGGAATGCCAGTTCCTGAAATTGTAGGATCCCATATGCCTTATCGAAACGTAGGTACCATAGGTCTCAAACTCCGAAAAGCTCGATGCTTTAAGTTTATCTGTATCAATTGTCCTGAGCACCCTTTCATAATAAGTACTTCCCATAAGATTCGGATTGATCATTATGGTTTCCATCATCTCCTTCATATACTCTGTTTTTATGAGCATGTGCTCGGATATAAAGGATCTGTCGATACATTTTCTCAATCCCGGAAACAGTCTTTCAAGAGTTATAAAATAGTTTTCGCAGAACTCCTGCTTAAGATCAAAAAAGGGAGTTCCCGATTCATCAAACATTTTAAAATTCCTGCAGGGAATGGTGTCACCATCCCATACCATATAATACTCATCCTTACAGTTAAGGGCATAGGTCATTTTAAGAAACTGCTGATAATACCAGCCCACCATGCCCCTTGGGATCTCATCGATATGAAGTATATCCTTCATGACGGATTCCACATCTTTATATGGAAGAAGATCATTTTCATCAATGAATTTAAATCTGTCCGAGATATTATCATCCGCTACTTTTCTGCCCACTTCCTCACTTCCGATAAATATGACGTTTCTTCCGGGGATACAGTCCGCAAGTCTTTTATAATTCCTCTTTACCCTGTCATAATCGGCAGATGTAATAACTATCAATACATCATAGCTTTCATCAGGGTTTTTCTCCCTGTCATAATCCTCTACTTCAGTCAGGTCTTTTGAAAAATCCAAATCTTCAAAATAGACCCTCTCATTATCTAAGATCTCATAATTTATACACATAACAGGCTTCCCCGCAAGTGTGAACTTATACATCAGATTACCGCAGTCACCGTAAAAGCCGTCGCAAAGTCTGACAAGAAAATCATTTTCAAGCGATTCGTCAGGTATAAAAAAATCCTCCTTCTTCATTCTCTCAATAAGATTTCTGTATAACTTATACAGTCTTCTGTCATAACCACCCAAAAATTCGTTTATCGCAGGATCGAAATGATAGATCATTGCCACGGATCCACTGTTTTCCTTAAATATCCCAAGTACTTCCTTAAGCTTGTCGATCGCAGTCTCTTTATTCTGAGCCAGACCGCTTATGCTTATAAAGCATACTATTATCTTTTTACGCTTTCCGTCACTGTCACAGACAGCCTTTAAAAGATCACTGCTTATCTCATTGTCCTCCACAAAGGGATAACCGTTTTCTTCCATTTCATTTACCTTTCTTTCGTCTAACTGTTATGCTGCCATAATTTCATATAATAAGGATGCATGGGATCCATCTCAATATCCTCATGCTGCGAGCTTCCCCTGACAGGTTTCATATAATTCCCGTACCTTGCTCTTAAGACACTGTCATACTTTATCGGGGCCGGGAGCTTTAACCCTTCAAAGGGAAGATAGGTGATACCGTCGAAATAGCTCCTTGGCATCGGGGGAGTATGATCCTGAAGCACCTTTATGTCAGATGAAATTCCGAAATTATCCAGACAGAACTTTTCATACATTTCAACCCTCTCCATAACGGGAAGCTCAATAACTGCATCTACCGAGCCTTTATTAAGATTAGTCTGTCCGTTAGCAGCAAGCTCTTTTAAAAGTTCGGGATTTGTACAGGCCATCCACAATTCAAGCTTAGTGTAGTATTTTGTTTCCGAATCGTTGCCGTCTCCTCCGGCATCATCAAAAACAAAGACATCAATGAATATACCCTGATTTCTTGCTCTTGGAGCATCATAAAACTCAATGGCAGAGGTATTGGCATTTCTGAGTCTCCCAAAGGAATTTAAATATACCATTCCCTCAACCTCTTCAGAAACCTGAAATCCGTAAGGGGCCATAAACTCCCTGTCTGCAATCTCCCTGAGTCTTTCAAAATCCGGACGCATCATGACAAGGTCCACATCGTTGTCCCAGGGAATAAACCCCTCATGTCTTACGGCACCAAGAAGTGTTCCGTTATCCATATAATAGGTCAGGCCGTATTTTTTGCATACGCTGTCGAACTGCTTTATCAGATCAAGCTCCACAGCCCAGATCTTCTTGGTCATTTCATCGACATAGAATCCCGATCTTGTTTCAGCCCTGTAAAAATCCTTTGGAACATCTATCTTTTCAAAGGTATCTGCATATTTGATCCTGCCCTGTTTTCTGGCAATATTTTCGACAGCTTCATTAATGTGATCACAGACCTTTCCGGATATCTCATAATATACATTTCTTGCAAAATGATTTATACAGTCTTCAAAATCATCCTGTGAATGGATGAATTCCGTCGGATCTATCACCTTTACCCTGTCATGATCCTCTGCAAAGGCTTTAATGATGGGATTGACCTCCCTGTAAATCTCGGCAAGTCCCGCAAATTCCTCGTTATATCCCTCATAATCCTTTTCACTTCCGAGAAGAAGGATAAAGATCGGATCCCCCTTTACATTATCATAGATAAAATCCAGATTTCTAAGCAGAAGTTCTATCGGTGTAGTTCCGACAAATTCCCATCTCTCGCTGAATCTGTCTATTATCTCCTCGGTAAAATCAAAGTCATGACCCTGTATCTGTTTATTGATAAAACGGCTTCTGAATTCAGGGGAGGTCAGATCAAAATTTTTACTGCTGAAACTGATGTATGCACCCGTATCCTTATTTCTGTAGAGTCCCGCACTGAGATCCTGCAGAAGGCTTAAACATATAATATGATATTCCTCGCTGAAGAGCTTGGTCTCAAAATCTCCTTCTATTATAAAAGGAACCTCGTTGACGATATCATCTATCTCCTTACGGGAAAGATTCATGCTCTCCCATATATGCATTGTATGATTCTGGCCGGTGGTAACAAATCCCTCATCATTTATGTAATTAAACTCTGTTGTGATATTACCGCCGGTAAGATATGGCTCTATCGCACTCATATCGCAGGGACCCTTTAGCAGGATGCGTACCCTCGAATCCTTTATCCTGTCTTCTGTGATCTCTGCATCTGTATTCTCGGTTATCCACGGAGTCGTGACATTCTTTTCAAGTGAGGCTGCCACGGGTGTCTTTATCTCAAAATCGGGGCATCCGAGCATATTATATATATACTGTTCAACTCCCATACCGAGTATCCTGCAGGAAAAAAGAAAGTGTTCCATCTTCTTTTCACGCCTGTTATAGCAGTAAAATCCCACTATACCGTAATCGCCGAACCTGTCTCTTACTCTTACATATCCGGATTCATTCCAGTCATTTGTAAGAAGTCTCGAAAGCAGCTCCTTATTATCCCTGTTTTTTGTGAAATTCAGCTGATTGGTCCTTAGGACCATTTCATGTATCCTCTCAAGCTCCTCCATACAGTTCTTATTTATCGTAACTGATATATGGCTTTCATATAAAAAGTCTTCTTTGGATACGGAAACATCCATGGCCTCAGTCTTCTTTTCAAGAAGCTTATACTGATCAAGTCTGTTATGAGAGAGATCCGTCCCCGTAAGCTTTAAAACATAATTTATAAGATAGGGAATGATATCAGGCGTTGCAGTCTTTAATTCCTTAGCTGCGAACCTGGCTTCCTCCAGATTTCTTATATTATCATCGATCAAAAGAACGTTTTCTGCCCTCAGACCCATCCTTTTTATCTTTTCCTTAAGCTGGCTTCCCTTATCATTCCAGTTTATATTATTGAAAACAAAAAGATCTCTTATCCCGGCTCTGTCAAGCTCCCTTAATACCGGTTCCTCATCGTTCTTGGAGGATATACTGTTTATGATACCGTTGTTTGTAAGTTCCTTTACAAGCTCAATATTTTCGGGTATAAGAGTCACCTCTTCTTCGCTCAGTGTACCCTTCCAGAAGGTATCATCCATGTCCCATACAACAAGACGTACCTCTTCAAACGGAAAGCTTTCATAACCGGCATTCTTCTGTATCAATATGGCATCTGTCCGGCAAAGACCCACAAGGTATTCCTTTTCCTCTCTGGACATGGTACTTACAATATCCGGATCTACGAGGAGTACATTAAATTTTTCCTCTCCCATGAAAGCCTTAACCTCCTCCATGGAAGAAAAGACACTTTCCGTTTGTTTTGCGATCGCGCAAAGATTTTCATCGGATTCTATACCGACCGTTTCCGCATTCTTAAATTTACCTCTGATAAGCTTTAGGTTTGCGCCAAGACCGCATCCTGTTTCCAGCACCCTGAAGCTGTCTTCAGGGGCATAAGGAAGCTTTAAAAGTACCGTTTCGTTTGCATAGGCATTGTTTATGATGTCAAAGCCATACTTATCCACGAAAAGCTGCCTGTGGTCGTTAAGCAGGGTTCCATAATCATCTGTCTTTGAAAAGCTCTGGCTTCCGGCATGATATATAAAGCTGTTCTTAACAAGCTTAAGCCTGAAGCCCCTCTTTAATATCTCCATGGACAGAGCATCATCTTCAAAATATCCCGGAGCAAAATCCTCGTCAAAGCCGCCTATAGCATCCCAGAGTTTTCTTCTTATGAGCATCGCAAAGCCTGAAAGTCTTACCCTTTCCTCTGTCACATTATCTCCGGGTATGTTAATGACCTGTGAAAATATTATATACTGCTCTGCCCTGTCAAATTCTATATCTATCTGCTGTCTGTTACCGGCATAGTTGGATATGGCTCCGACTGCCCCGACCTCACTGTCACTGTATAAGGCCTCCATAAGGAAAAAGAGGGAATTTGGAGCAAGCCTTGTATCATTATTAAGAAGGAACACATCACAGTCCTCATATTCCGTTCCTTTTGTTGCATTGACAGCCTGGTTGCAGGCAGGAGAAAAGCCCTTATTCTCATCATTGAGGATAAGCAGGATATCCTCCTGTTTTTTGAGATAATCCCTTACTCCGTCTGTTGAGGCATTATCAGTTACAACTATCTTATAAGAATCCTTTGGAAGAGTTGCCCTTATACTCTTTATATTTTCTTCCATGAGGTGGGCCTGATTATAGGATACTATAACAATAAGTATCCTTTTATCGCTTATCCTTTTATAATCCTCTTCTTTTATATCCAGGGAAAAGAATATTTTCTTTATATCTGCCACAAACTCTGCTTTCTCCGAAGCGATCAACAGCCTGTACTTATCAAAATCCTTTCGTTTTTCACTGTAGTCTGCCAGGACCTCTCTTAATTTTTGAGTTATTTCCTGCGCCGTCGTTTCATTTTCGTCCATCCTGTACTCATCAGGGATACAGATATCCTCCTTAAACGCAGCGGCACCATGGCGTCCAGTGATGACTATACAAGAGCACATTGCAGCTTCTCTTGGAATCCTGTCCTTACCCGGATGGTTGCCAAAGTCCATATAAACCTTTGCTCTGTGCATCAGAGCCTTTACCTCTTCATTGGACATATTCTCGATGGCAACAAACTTAAGATCCCCTGCTGCCTTCATGATATTATTTACTGACTCTGCACCCTTCCTTGGATTATAAAGGATGATATCCTCTCTCTGAGCATCATCAGCCGTCCTTAAATCCTCTAAGTAGGAGCTGTTTATATAATCCGCAAGATGCATTATCTTTTCTGATTTAACTCCCTTTTTCAGAAGATAATCCCTTGCATATTCAGACTGGACAAGATGCATGGTTACAGTCTCTTTAAATTCCCTGTGCATCTTATCTATCTCTTCATCCCTGAAGCCATAGATACCTTCAAAGTTTTCAACAGAAAGCCACCAGAGCATTCTGACAGCCTTCTTATATCTGTTATGATACTGAGGATATCCCTCCGGGATTATTATGAGATTATCCTCTTCATCCTCTATATCATCCTCGGTAAGACAGTTATCCTTAACATAATCGGTAAAGGCAGGATTACACAGGGGCAGACCCTCTCTTATCCTGATATAGACGATAAAGGCATTTCCTCCCGTTTCATTTATATGATATACAAGCTGATGAAGCGCCTCTGTTCCGCCTGTCTTATAATATGCTCCGCAGATGACATAGATCTTTTTATACTTCTGATGATAATAATTCATTATGAATATCCTTTTTAATATTTATTATGATACCTTTCCAAAGGTCACTGTTTGGCTGTCACTGTCCGGATCATCTCCCTTACCCTGTGCTTAAAGGTATGGAAGCCTTTTACCCTTTCATAACCGTTTTTTGCAATCCTTGCCCTCTCCTCATCATGTTCAAGATAATACCTGCATTTCTCCGTGAGCTCATCTTTATCGGTAAATACCTCTATTTCCTCTCCCACCTTGAAAAGCTCAGAGAGTTCCTCCTGATAATTTGTCATGACAAATCCTTTGCATCCCATTATGTCAAAGACCCTTAGCGGGATTCCCGCAGCTATCGGTCTAATGGTAATGTTAAGATTGATCCTGCTGAGATTAAAGACCTTTGGCATCTCTGTATGTGTAGAGACTCCTCCCCTTACATCAACTCCCTTAAGCACCTTAGTGTCACTCCTTGTATAGAGTGAAACATCAAAGCTTTTTGCAAGGGTATTCAGTATATCTATACGTTCATACTCGGCAAGCTTATAGCCTATCAGAGAATTAGCGGCTATATAGGCATCCGTATCTTCTACGGACTTATCAAAGGCAAAAACCTCGGGAAGCTTGTTTTTAAGTTCATCGATAACCCTCTTATCCAGAGCATCCTCTATAAAATTGCACCCATAGATCTGAGCCTGAGCGTGGATGAGCGAATCTATATATCCTCTTGAATAATCACTTAATGCTATATTGTTAAGCTCAGTCTTCTCGGAATACAGAGAGCCCACGAAGGAGATATCCGATGAATACTTCTTCCTGTCCTCTTTCGTTATACCTGATATGACCTCATCATATCTTTCCGTATTTGCGCAAAGGGGAAGATGAAATATATTATCCTTGTTGTATCTGTTAAACCTCTGAAACTGTGCTTTATCAAACAGAAAGATACGGTTTGTCCCATGTCTTACAGATTCCGAAAAAAGCTGGTTTATCGGAGAATCCACTGTCTGACACAGATACAGGACGCCGTATATCGAACAGATATCAGAAACAGAGGGAAAAAAGTTGATGCTGAACACAAACATCGGATGATGAAGCGTTACAGCCTTCTCAACCAGTCTTACCCGCTCTGAGTTTGTAATACCTTTATCGGTCATCTCCTCTCTTATCTCAATGACATTTATCCCAAGAGATTCAAAAGCCTTAATATAATCCGGTTCGCATATGGAATTGTATCTGTATATCACTGCACTATAGCCTGACCCAGATGACATTTATCTACCCCTTATCCATGTATGCTTTAACTTTTTTATAGTTTTTCCTAAGCCATTTAGATATTATAACATATTCTGCATATTAAGGTTCTCTGCTACATGCTCGCACGATAGATCGAAAGCATAGCCTCTTCATTAAGTACCCTTGCCGAACCTTTTTCTCCTCCGACCCCGTCAGCACATTTTTTTGCCATGAGCCTAAGCTCTTCTTCTGTAGGATTTACACCCAACTCACGAAGGTTTGTAGGCATACCGATACTTCTGTAAAAATCCTCCATTGCCTCAATGCCCTTTAAAGCTGTCTCTTCGTCATTTCCTTCATCAGTTATACCCATGACATTGACTGCATATCTTTTAAAACGATGAAGACAGTTTTTATATACATATCTCGCCCAGCTTCCCCATATAGCCGCAAGTCCGGCACCGTGTGCCACATCATAAAGACCTCCAAGTTCGTGTTCAAGCTTATGGGTCATCCAGTCGCCTCCATCGTTACCGCATCCCGTAAGACCGTTGTGTGAAAGACTTCCTGCCCACATAACCTCAGCCCTTGCATCATAGTTTTTGGGATCCTTATAAAGGATCAGGGCATTCTTCTTAACCGTACGCAAAAGGGCCTCTGCCATGGAATCTGTGATCTCCATGTTGCCTCCGTTTGTAAAATATCTCTCCATTGTATGCATCATGATATCTGTACACCCGCAGGCTGTCTGATAGTCAGGCAGAGTCATGGTAAGTTCGGGATTGAGGATAGCAAATCTGGCACGTCCGAAATCGCTGCTGTAACCTCGTTTTATCAAGCCCTCCTCCTTTGTTATGACAGAGGAATCACTCATCTCACTTCCGGTTGCCGCAAGTGTTAGGATCACACCTAAGGGAAGGCAGCCTTTTGCAGTTCGTTTATAACTGTAAAAATCCCATACATCCCCTTCATTAGCTACCCCATAGCCTATAGCCTTGGCAGAATCAATGGCACTTCCTCCGCCCACTGCAAGCAGGAAATCCACCTTTTCCTTTTTACAGAGCTTAATTCCCTCATATACCAGAGACAGACGGGGATTTGGAACAGCCCCTCCAAGAGTGACATAGCTTATGCCATCTGCATCAAGTCTGTCAGTAACCTGTTTCAGAAGGCCCGAACGTACAACACTCCCTCCACCGTAATGTATAAGTATCTTAGTCCCTCCGAATTCCCTGATAAGCTCAGCTACTCTTTCCTGAGTATTTCTTCCAAGGATCACCTTGGTAGGCGTATAGTATTTAAAATCAAACATATCTGCTTCTTCCTTTCTCAAAATGAACCGTTGTTTACATTGATAAAGTTAGTATAATATATTTTTTGCTTTCTTACTTCTTATTTTTTATATATCAAAATGACGACTCCGCCCTCTTTCTCCTTTATTGCTCCGCAGAGTTCAGCTGCTTCAAGCCATTTTAGAGCATAACTGTCGGTATAGATAAGAGGTCTTGTATATTCACTCTCAGGCAGAGAATTATTCTCTATAAATATCCTGCATTCCTCTCCTGTATGATCCCTTCCCTCAAGGATATATCTTGCAGAGATAAGATTGGGGCTTCCATTTTCCTGCTTTTGCGTATCTACTGCCCCGGGAAGTATTCTCCCCTTAAAGCTGTCACAGTCAGCACTTCCATGAAACAGAAGCATACAGGCTCTTCCCCTCTCCCCCGCCACTTCATATACTTCATCTATGTCTACATCTATCACAAGTACCGGATCCATGTTCATCCATCCCCTTTCCCTTCAAACAATCAGTATAAAATCGGTAAATTCATTAATGTAATGCTTTACCCTCTTTATCTGCATATTTATCAAGCCTGTATCTCTTCTTACCAAGAGTTTTGTCCCCATATTCTATCGCCTCTTTGGGGCAGGAAGAATAACAGGCCATACAATGTGCACAGCTGCTTTTCCATTTTGGGTATTTATCATCAAAATATATATTATTTAGAGGGCAGACCTTTTCGCATTTATGACATCCTATGCACTTATCCGTTGCGTAAAAAGGCTTCGATGGCTGGTTATATCTGACCCACAGAGGATTATAGGGGAGAGTTATCATCAGTTCAAAAAGAAAAACATGTCTTCCCTTAAGATACTTTTCCTTCTTTATCAAAGCTTCTACCCGGGGTATTTTCCTATACGAAGCCCTGATGCGTTCCATATCCTCTTCATCGCTCAAAAGTCTGTAACGGTCACTTAAGGGATAATTTCTTGGCATTTTAAACTCTGCCCTGCCCATATATATCATTCCCTTCTTTCTGACCATCCGCTTGGCCAGAACCGGTGCTATTCCGGTATATCCCCCGCTCGTAAATACAAAGTAGACAAGCCTGTTACCCAAAAGGCGCACTTTCTTAAGATAGGCGGCCAAAAATCTTGGCATCTCACATACATAGATAGGAGCGCAGATTATAAAGGGTTTCTCTGAATAAATGTCGGAAAAATCCGATCTCTTTATCCTTTCAAGCAGATCAAGGCTCTCATCACCAATATCCTTTGCTATATTATCAGCGATAAATTCTGTATTACCTGTTGCCGAAAAAAATAATACCATATCTGATTTCAAA
Source organism: Lachnospiraceae bacterium (assembly GCA_024687745.1). Lineage (GTDB taxonomy): Bacteria > Bacillota > Clostridia > Lachnospirales > Lachnospiraceae > UBA2868. The sequence continues at coordinate 14,548 of JAILEM010000025.1, read as the reverse complement.
CCTCATACATACTTCCCGTATTGCTTTCCCTGTATTTTATCGACCTTATATGATTGGCGCAAGTTCTTCACCGATCGCTGTCATATATCTCTGCGAGATATCATGAATGATACTTCTTTCTCCTTCACTCATTTTATTAAATATCTCATTTTCAGCCTTCACAACAGGAATAACCTTCTCCTTTATGACCTGTTTGCCGGGCTCTGTAAGAAGGATCCTCCTCTCACGCCCGACTCCTCTTTCAAAGGAAATATATCCGCTCTTTTCAAGTTTTTTTACCGATGAATTGACTGTCTGCTTATTAAGATGGCTGTAACGGCAGATATCAGTCTGTGTACACCCGTCATCCAGAAAAAGTATAGACTTAAGTATATCATATGCACTGTCGGATAACCCTACAGAGGCTGCGATCTCATGTATATGCTCATCCATCATCCTGTTCATCCTGTCAAATTCCCTTAAGGTTTCATTTTGTTTAAGCTTCATTTATTTCATTCTCCTTTTCCTTTGAATCCCTGTAAGGAGTATATACATTTCGGATCAGATAATCCAATATCGCAACAAAGGGGATAGCAAGGATTATCCCAAGGACTCCGAATATCCTTCCGCCGACTATTATAGCTATCAGTATCCACAACCCCGAAACCCCAAAGGTGTCGCCAAACATCTTTGGTTTTAAGATATATCCGTCGATCGTTTGAAGTATCACTGTAAAAATGAGAAAATACAATGCATGTACGGGATTTACCAAAAGCAGTATCAGACCTCCTATAGCCGCTCCGATAACAGGGCCAAAGGTGGGTATCAGATTCGTAACACCGACTATCACAGATACAAGACCTGTATACTGCATATGCGTAACAGCCATAAAGATGGCATTTACGGCACCCACTATTATCCCGTCTGTTATGGATAATATGATATATCTTGTAAGAATGTAATCGATCCTCTTAATATGCGTCATGGTACGTTCTCTTTTTTCATCATCCTTCTTTATCCTTTTTAATATCCCGTACATAAAATCAGCGATCTTTTCCTTTTCCACAAGAAAATAGACAGAGAAGATCATACCTATGGCCCAGGATCCGATATGCCCTCCGAACCTTGCGACTCCGTTTTCTATAGCCTCACTGTTTTGGGAAATAAAATCGGAAAGTGCCACGATCATATTTGAGGATGCCCCGAAAAGTCCCTCAAAGTTTTTCAATATGGAGCCTGCTCCGATGTTTTTCATCCATTCCGATAATGCGGCAAAGTATTCGTCTTTATTTGCGTATAATCTTGCCACACTCTGATAGATCTGCGGAACAAGCATACCTATGACCAGAACAAAAAAGACTATGACAATAAGAAGCGAGAGCACAAGAGAAATAATTCGCTTTACCTTATCATTCTTTATGCCTTTAAAAAGTCTGTTCTCAAATATACGCATCAGAGGATTGATCAGATATGCGAGTATCCCTCCGGCAACCAGAGGGTATACAAAATATCCGATATTTCCAAACATATTTCCGATATCGCCAAGGTGGTTTAAAAGAAAATGGAACAACACCCCGATACATATTGCAACTGCCAGGGAATACCACTTTTCATCCTTAAATTTTCTCTTCAAATCAATTCCTCCGTTTCATATTAAGATTGTATTTTTATATTAGTATGATTTCATACTTGCGTCAAGGCTGTAAAAACAGGGAGCAGTCGTTCATTTAAGAATGACTGCTCCCGGAATCTGTTCACTATATATCATTTTACGTCATATTCTTTGCCATCTTTAAGTATATCCCGGCATTCTGATGATCACTGTCTATACAGAGCACCCTTTCAAGGTTTTCTACTGCCTCCCTTCCTCTCTTAAGTCCGATACAGGCAAGTCCCATAACATAGTAGCAGTGAGCCCTGTTCTTCCTTGTCATATCAGCGTCAAACACCGACATATCAGGCATGGATACGGCAAAATAATCCATCTCAAACTCATCCTCCAGGTGCATCTCACCAAAATCCAGCAATTTATAATATCTTGCGTTGGCAGCCTTAATATCTCCAAGTCTTTCCTTTGCAAGCCCCTGATACAGGATCATATCCGCAGGCTGATCATAATAGTACATCATTCCCGCAACCTCCATGGCTCCGAGAGTAGCTTTTTTATATGAATCAATCGCTCTCTCATTGTCACCGAGAATATCATATGCTCTGCCGATATAGTAATAAATATTGTTATCCTTGGTGCCCTCAAGTCTTCCCTCCCCGAGATTTTCCGGATAGGATAATGCCTCAAGCAGAAGATCCAGGGCTCTTTTTGCATCCCCTTTTTCAAGATGATCCTTTGCCTGTTCAACAAGACAGACTTTAAACTGCGTTGTTATCTTGCCCTCCGCACCTTCCCAGGTTCTGAATTCATGTCCTGATATCAGCCTGTAGGCTTCCTCATATTTACCCATACTGTTTAACAGAGTCACATATTCGGTATAAAGATCATCTCTTTTCTCAATTAACTCTTTATTTTCTTCAAACCTTAACAGCCTGTCCTCTTTTGGAACTGAAAGCTTCTGATATAACTGATCCAGTTCCAAAAAAATCCTCGCATCACCTGTGTCGAGCTCAAAGGCCCGCTCAAGCAGTCTCCTTGCTTCTTCCTTCCTGTCCAGTTTATTGTAATAAGCTATGGATAGATTTCTTAACAGCGTGGGATAATTATCATCGGATCTCTCAGACCCTTCCCACAGCTTTACAGCCTTTGAATATCCGAGTTTATCATAGTAAAGGCAGCCGAGATAGTACATGGCCTTAGAAGACTCCTTATCACCAAGCATTTCTATTGCGCAATCAAGAACTGCAATATCTTCAAGCTTATTCGGAAAACAGTAAGCAGGATCCGACTTCTCTCCTTTTATGAACTCCTCAAGGGCTTTTTTATCTTCATCGAGTTTTTTATAATATGCTCCCAGATAGTAGTGGATCAGGGCATTATCCCCCGAAAACATCTTAAGTGCATCCAAGGCTTCCTCATAAAGTCCGTATTCCGCAAGATCCCTCGCAACTCTTAAGAAGGTTTCACTGAAATTCCTTGACAGTCTGCCAAATTCTGCCGAAAGATCAGTATCCTTACTGTCTTTTTTGCCCCTTATCCCTATGAACATCGAAACAAAGTCAAAGGGATCGATCTCCAGATTCTCCTCAATACATCTGTCAAGTCCGACATCTCCCATCTTAAAGAGGATGGCAGCTTTAAGGCCTCTGGCTTTTACATTATGTGAATTTTTGACAAGGGCCTTTTCTATAAACATAAGGGCCTCTTCCCATTCCCCCTCCCTTGCCTTTATGGCGGACAGAAAATAAAAGGACATTTCCTGGAGTTCGCTTACCCAGGTTGCCTTATAAAAGGCTTCATAGGCATCATCATATTTTTCCATATAGAAAAGCGTCAGCCCAAGGTTGTAATAGGGCTCGCTGTAACAGGGATTTGGATGCATGGAGGTCAGACGTATGAGAGCCTTTCTGAAATATTTTTCTGCCTCCTCAAATTCTCCCCGTCTCAACAGAAGGAGTCCGTATGCATTGTTTATCCTTACATCATATTTGTCCCTCTTTAATCCCTCGATATAATAAGGGTCCGGAAGCCAGGTCGCATGACGGTACTGCTCGATATGCTGACCTGTAAGATATAATTCCTCATTTGTCTTTATCTCCTCAGGTCTTGAAGCTGCCTTAGCAGGTTCCGCTATTTTCGGGATACCAAGGTCCTTGGGCATGTAGGATATGAGCTTCTTACCGTTTCCAAAAACCGATACATTGACCCTGTAACAGTCATCTATTCCCAGTAAAAGCTCCTTCTCATATATATCAACCGGAGAAAGGATCGCCTCCTCCTCATATATTTTCTTACCGTCATATTCAACAGCTATCCTTCCGTCCTCAAATCTGCCTGTAGCATAAACACACACATACAGAACACCGCCTTCTCTTACCTCAACATTTAATGCCGCATCGATACCTGCATTCTTTACATATCCCGCTGCCTTATACGGCATGAAATACTGTCTGAATCTCTTCTCCTCATATGGTTTTAACCAGGAAAAATCAGGCTGGTTATCACAATACATTCCGGTCATGAGCTCAATATAAGGCCCATCCTCGTCCGTAAGGTTTCTGTCCCATGCCTTTCCGAAATCACCGCAGCCCCAGGTCCACTGTTTTTTCCCAGGAGACACATGATGATCCGCCACATGCAGAAGTCCGGCCTTCTTTTGATAATCATATCCGCCGACAAAATCATAATCCGACTTCTCCGCCATATAGGAGGTCGGAACGGGGATATTTTTATACCTAGAGATATCAACACCTTCACTGTAATCATATTTATAATATTCACCCGTCGCTATGGGGAATCTGGAAACAGCCCTCTTACCGTGATCATAGACGTTATGTACATCGGGCGGAAAAACAGACTGGGTGTGATCGTTTACCGATACAGCGGGATTAGCCCACCAGAGAAAGGTCTGGGGAAGCGGGGTCCTGTTATACAGCTGAGCCTCTATCTCGATATAAGCCCTGTCAGGATAGAGAGTAAACGCCGTATTCTCCTTGGTCCCATACATCTGATCCACATCCCCCGTCAAAAGGGTTTTACTTCCGTCGCTGTTTTCAATTATCTTATGGTCTACGGGACAATAGGTTGTCGGACGGTGGTGCTGTGGCCAGTTAAACTCTATTCCACCCGAGATCCACGGTCCCGTAAGTCCGACAAGAGCCGGTTTGATGACGTGGTTATAATAAACAAAATCATAGTCATTTGTCTTATCATAAGCCCGTTGTATCCTTCCCCCAAGTTCCGGCATTATCATCACTTTAATATAATCATTCTCAAGAAATACAACATTCCAGACCTTATCCTTTTTTTCCCTGCTTATATCATTAGTGGACGGATACGGATATATTTTCCCTGAACTTCCCTGATATACTCTTTTCTCCAAAAACATCGGGTTCTTATCCGGCAACCCTGTCTCATACGTGGGGATCACTACTTTTTCTTCCCATATCTTTACTTCTCCCATACCCTGCCTCCTGTATATTTAATAATTATCTTGCTTTTTTTATTACTGCTGTTAAAATGATATTATCTGATATTTTCAGCATTTTCAATGTATTAACTTGCTCTTTTATTTTAAAATATTGCTCTGGTTCGGGGAGTATTGATATGTTTTCCAAAGAAAAGAAGGTTTTTCCGGATTCAGATTATTATCTGTATTCACCAAGCTTATCAACACAGAACATCTTTTTATACCCTACTATAGTGGGGCATTTCAGATACATGGCAGGATATGGGCTTTACAGAGATTCCTACGACAGTTTTCTTTGTTTCCTTGTCAGAAAGGGAAGCTGCAAAATACAGATCTACGACCGGACCTTTACAGCCGAAGAAGGACAGATAGCCCTGATCGACTGTTACATCCCCCACTCTTACCGCTCAGACGCCCCCTGGGAGGCTGAATGGTTTCATTTTGACGGGATTTTGGCAAGAAAGTATTATGAAATGATAACGCAGAATGAAAATGTTGTTTTTTACTTAAATTCGACCTATCGCTTCGAAAAAAATCTGAACAGGCTCTATCTTTCCTTTAAAAATACCAATGTCCCGGATCCTGCTGTGTTAAACAACCTGATAGTCAACATGATGACAGAGCTTATAGTATCAAGGGAACAATCCGATAAATACATAAACAGGGAGGATGTGATCGAGGATACAGTATCCTATATTTCGGATAACCTGTCCGGGGAGCTTTCCCTTAAGGCATTGGCAGAGAGAGCCAATCTGAGTCCCTTCTATTTTTCAAGGCTTTTTAAAAGCGAAACAGGGTTTGCGCCCTATGATTATATCCTGACATTGCGCATAAACCATGCAAAATATCTTTTGCTATCCACTTCCTCAAGCATCAAGGATATATGTTTTCAGCTGGGATTTGGCAGTGAGAGTGCCTTCTGTACAGCCTTTAGAAAAAAGGTCGGACAGACTCCAAAGGAATTCAGGACAAAAAAGGCTTAATCCTCTGCGGGGTTTCTTTTGCCTGTCTAAGGTCAGATACCTCTATTTACCTGAATACATTTTCCATCCGTATCTTATAAGGTCTACCTTCCCATCTTTAACCTCAATACCCTCCTTCTCCAAAAGTCCGGCCTGTACTCCCGCTCCGCCAAAAGCAAATTCCCCTGCCAGTTCTCCTTTTGAATTAACTACTCTGTAACATGGAATATGTTCGGGATCAGGGTTTCTGTGAAGCGCATTTCCTACTGCCCTTGCCATTTTCCTGTCTCCCGCAGCCTCTGCTACCTGGGCGTAGGTCGCAACATTTCCGCAGGGTATCCTTTTTACAGCCTCGTAGATCCTTTTTGTCGGAGAATCCGATATCAGATCATAGCTCTCTGCTATCATCATCCTTATATCATCATCGGGGATGCTTCCGTCAAGAATGATGGTATTCCAGTGTTCCTTATTCTGATGGTATCCCGGGATAACTGATCTGTAGATATCCCGCCAGATATAGATCTTATCAGGTTCTGCCTTTACATTGACGTTTATATGCCCCTCTCTTTCATATATCCAGAGAAAGGCTTTTTTATTGCCCTTATAGCGTATAAGCTGCCAGTTTTTATCGGAAAAGGGCATATCCATATATGTATCGGGCAGGGATAATCCGTATTCCGAAGCCTCCTCCCTTGTTTTAATGCTCATATCCTAACACCTCACTATGATCTTTATTTTTATAGATCCTCTTAAATTACTGTAAATATTATATATTCAGATGATAATTGTCTCAATATCGGTTTTTCATAAATGTCTATTTCAGATTACCCGGCAAAGATATGATCTGTCCTCTTGTGTAAGACTTCGTCAGGACAACCTAATATCTGAATTTCTCCTCGAATTATCATGAAAAATATCATATAATATTTCTATAAACTTATTGCGAGGTATGATCAGATTGTTTGAAAATTATTCAATCCCTCCCAAAACCTACTTTGAGATAGCATCGTTCGGATACCTTTCTGTTCTGTATCTGATCTCTTTCTATGACCCGGATCGCAACAAGATCAGATCATATACCCTTTTTCGCAATCTTGAGCTCAACATGCTTTTAGCTCTTATTGTAAGCGTGCTGACCTATATATTTGCTTTTCCGGAGCTTGGAACGCCGATCCCCGTGTGTCTGATACTTAGAACCATGGATTCAGTTCTTTGCGTAATGGCATCAAGGACTTTTTCGATCTATCTTATGGAATATATTGATACCAAGGGAAAGGTAAAAGTGATCTCCTTTATCGGTAATATCCTGTTTACCACATATATTATATTAATGATTCTTAACCTTTTCTTTAAATTTGTCCTGTGGTTCACACCGGAGGGCATATATATGCATGGTCCGCTTTTTGTCCCCATTGTTTTTTCAACGCCCGTTTACTATATGTCAAGCTGTATTCTGATGCTCATCCTAAGTATCAGAAATCTCGGAGTCAGAGAGCGTGTTTCGCTCTCCGTTGCTTCTTTTGTAACTCTTTTCGGAATAATCATCCAGGCAGCCACAAACGGGATCCTGCTTCTGTCCCTGCCCTTTGGTTCCATCGGTATTTTTGTCCTTTATTTTTCAATCGAAACCTCTGACTACCATCAGCTGCTTTGGAACATAGAAAAACTCAGGATAGCCGAGCAGGATGCCATCAAGGCAAACCATGCCAAAAGCGATTTTCTTGCTAACATGTCTCATGAAATAAGAACTCCCCTTAATGCGGTACTTGGAATGGATGAGCTGATCCTTCTTGAGACCGAGGAAAATAATAAGCCAAACCCCTCCCTGATAGATCATATAAGGGAATATGCCTTTAATATTAAGGAAGCGGGAGAGGTACTTCTTTCAGTAATTAATGATATCCTGGACCTGACCAAAATAGAGTCCGGAAAGATGGAGATCTCTCCTGCACCATATAATCTTCACACACTGACAGATAATATAGAAACAATGATGCGGATACGCGCCGAGCAAAAAGGACTCTCATATATACAGAAAATCGACTCATCCATCCCGGATCATCTGATCGGTGATGAATTGCGCATCAGACAGATAGTGATCAACCTCCTGGGTAATGCCGTCAAATATACGGATTTTGGAGAAGTAGAGCTTGATATCACAATGGGCAATAAAGATCCGGATTCTCTAACACTTATTTTCTGTGTAAAAGATACGGGTATCGGAATTCGAAAGGAGGATCTGCCCCATGTGTTTGATGCTTTTCAAAGGATAGATGAAGAACATAATCACAAGATCGAGGGTACAGGTCTCGGTCTTTCAATCGTTCAAAGAATGGCCGCTCTTATGAACGGCGATGTAAGTGTTACCAGTGAATACGGCAAAGGATCTGCTTTTACCGTCTCGATACCTCAACGGATAGACAGGGATTATAAGGGGGAGAGTTCAATTAAAAACAGCTTAAAACACAGTGAGCTTTTCACCTTCATCACCCCGGATGCCCGCTTCCTTGTAGTAGATGACAACCGTTTGAATCTCGTTGTGGCCAAGCGTTTCCTCGACGGACTTGAGGGAACTATCGAAACTGCCAAAAGCGGAGAAGAGGCGCTTGGGAAAATGAGAACGGAAAAATATGATATGATCTTTATGGATCATATGATGCCGGGGATCGACGGGATCGAAACCTTAAAGCTATCTCTTAAGGATACGGATAACCTTAATAGGGAAACTCCCATTATCATGATGACTGCAAACGCGCTAAGCGGAATGCGTGAGGAATATATCAGTCAGGGCTTTACCGATTATGTCAGCAAGCCCATAGAATTAAAGGAGCTCCTTCGAATCGTAAATCTCCATCTCCCCAAAGAAAAAATTAAATGAGCCAGGGGGACGGAGTCGGTGGCTCATTTTATGACCCACCGACTCCGTCCCCCTGGCTCATATATTCCTTATAAACATATTTTTACACCTGGGACATATTATCTCTATCCTCCCTTTACACTTTGGGATCCTTATTATCTGTCCGCATCTCCTGCAAATTAAGAATCTGTATGAATCACGAAATCTGATCTGCAGCCTGAGCACCATCAGATACTTTCGCAATAATTCAAGATAATTAATAAATGTTCTGTTTTCCTTTGATCTGCTCTCAGTATTCCCTGACAGCATTCTGAATAGGCCATAACAGAAGATCGCAGCTCCGGCTGCAAGAATGTATCGTTTTTTTACAATTGCGCCAAAAAAATATATAAGGGTTCCTGTAATAAATGAAGCAGTTCCAAGCTCGTCGGGACCGTTTCTGCCATTCATAAAGCTGTTAAACCTTTTTTTCAATTTTTTCCCCTCAACTGTAATAATATATTTTGTTTCATTAATAAATGATATCTCCACCCTGACCTGAGTCAATATTCCCCGTTTGATTTGAGACAAACAGTCACAAACTTGTATCGGATTTAAAGACATACCTCTACTCATTTCAAAAAAAGCATGTATCCCTGCAAAGGTATTACATGCTTTTTTTATATATAAATAATGAAAATCCGTTTTCAGTTGATCGTCAGTATAAAACTCATCAGATAATCAACTATCTCCTCCGGCGTCTCCTTCTTCCCCGAATCAAACCAGTGCATCAGAACACTGTTAGCTGCACCGATCCTGGCGGAAATACTGTACTTTTCATTAATATTCTTAAACTTCATTGACCTTGCTATGTTACCTGCCACATCAGCAATTCTGTATAAAATTATAGATATATTTGTGGATTTGCTGCTCATGATCTTTTTATAATGATCATCAAGAAAATAAATATATCTGAACAGAAAGGCTCTCCACTGTCTCTCATCATTTGAAATGACTACCGGAAGGACATTATCCCTAAGATCGGTTGTGATATTATTCAGGATATGATCCAGTATATCACTGGTCGAAGCAAAGTTTCGATAAAAGGATGCCCTTGCTACTCCTGCTTTTTTTACCACATCAGTAACTGTAATATCCGTAAATGCCTTATCAGCCAAAAGATCTAAAAAACTCTGTTCAATCTCGACCACTACTCTGTGTTTTCTTTCTGTCACGATACATAATCTCCCTTTTTCGTCTCATTAACGTCTAACTCATTGACTCATTCTGTATAATTGATAAAATAACACATAAAGAGACAATATGTTTAATTTTTATGTGGATTGTACCACATTTTATCAAAGTGTCAATATCTGATAAATAACAAAAAACTTAAAAAGGAGAAAAAAATGCAGAATATAGTAGCTACTATTTTTAATGTGGAAAGCGAAGGCTTTCAGGCTATCACAACTTTGAGCAAAAAAGCGATCAACAGAGATTATGCAATCATGGAGATGGCTTTAGTCAAAAAGAACGGTAATTCCCTGACAGTATGTGACAGCTTCAGTTCCGGTATAAAGACGACCGATGATACGGTAACAGGAGGTCTTATTGGCTCTCTTGTAGGCATTCTCGGTGGTCCTATCGGAGTCCTTCTTGGCGGTTCGACCGGTGCATTTGCAGGTGCTATCCTTGATTCAAAAGATGGTGCAGACAGCGCCTCAATGATTGAAATGGTTGCCTCTAAGATCCTGGATGGCGAAACCGCTCTTATCATACTTGCCGATGAAGCAGATGAATCAGGATTAGATGCCGAACTTAGAGCTTATAAGTCAGTCACACTTAGATATGATGCCGCAATTATTTACGCAGAGGTTGAAGAGGCATATAAGATACAGAAGGAAATGGAACGTCAGGCCAGAGAAAAACTCCGCGCCGAGAAAAAAGATGACCATAAAAGGATCATTGAAGAAAAAAGAGCAAAGCTGGCGGCAGATTTTGAAGGACTAAAAGCAAAATTCTCCAGGAAAGAATGAACCAGGGGGACGGAGTCGGTGGCTCATTTTACACATCCTCTGATAAACAAAGATTATTGACGTAATGATTGGAATAATAGTTGTTGCAGCGTTTATAGCTGTTGCAATAATAACAGTTTTTAAAAGCTTTAGACAGATTGATAAAAACACCAGAAAAGGCTCCTGCTTACTGGCATTTTCCGTACCACTGATCATCACGATCATGGTTCTTTTAATGTTTTTGCCGGTGATCAGGATGCTTTTTTGACTATGTCCCCAAAAAACATATCAGATATTATGACCCACTGACTCCGTCCCCCTAGCTCATGAGCCACTGACTCCGTCCCCCTGGCTCATTTTCTGATCCATACCCTTACGTGGTTTGGCTCGTCTTCTTCTTCGTTATACCTGTATTCCATATCCTTTACAGTGCTGTTGACCATAGATAAAGACAGTACGTTTTCCGTGTCATGTATATCAAACCTGTCACCCCTGTATCTTACATCTATAAGGCACTCACCTTCCCTTGGAGAATACTCTGTATTTATCCTTATATACGGCTGTTCATATACCGGCATGAGTATCTGCTGCACGATTTCCTCTATCGCAAGACGTATTCTGTATTTAACCTCAGGAGTAACGTCATTTTGAATCATATATCTGTCAAGTTCGGCACCAAATCCTATAAAATCAAAATCTCTGCTGTCAATAACAGTCTCAAATACTTTAAGGCCATTTACAAACCTCTTGGTAAGTTCCTTCTGTGGGTTGTCAAATATCTGATCCGGCGTTCCTTCCTCATATATTCCACCCTCATCCATATAAAATATCCTGTTTGATATTGCTCTTGCAAAATTCATTTCGTGTGTAACGATTATCATTGTCTTACCGCTTTTTGACAGATCCCTGATGACCGCCTGCACCTCCAAAACCATCGTAGGGTCAAGTGCACTTGTAGGCTCGTCGAGCAAAATAACTTCCGGATCCATTGCAAGAGTCCTTGCGATCGCAACTCGCTGCTTCTGACCACCCGAAAGCTCATCCGGATAACTTAGAGCCTTATCGGCAAGACCTACCCGCCTTAAAAGCTCCCTTCCTTTATAGTAGGCCTCGCTCTTGCTCTTATGCAGGATATCCATCGGCGCAAGCATGAGGTTCTCTATGACAGTCAGATGCCCGAAAAGGTTATAGGACTGAAAAACCATACCCATCTTCTGTCTCAGTTTTTTTACATCTGTTCCCCTTTGCGTTATCTCCTCACCATCCACGATGATCCGGCCTGACGACGGCCTCTCCAACAGGTTTATGCATCGTATGAAGGTGGATTTACCGGTTCCTGAGGGTCCGATCACGGAGATCACATCACCGTCATTTACAGTGACGCTTACATCTTTCAGGGGAGTGACTATATCAAATTCTTTTCTCAGATTCCTTATCTCTATCATTTCTCTATACCCCCCTGTTTTACCCCCTTAAGTATATCTTCTCTTTTTCGCCTCTTAGGGTTTATCATTTTCTCTATCGAGTCTATAAGGAAGGTAAGCAGACTCTCCAATATGAAATAAATAACAGCAACAGCGATGAGAGGAAAAAAAGCCTCGTAGGTCCTTCCTCTAACGATGTCTCCCATCTTGGTCAGATCCTGAACGGCTATGTAGCCGACTATAGCGGTTGCCTTTATAAGGGATACCACCTCGCCCTTATACACCGGAAGAAAATGCGGTAACGCCTGCGGCAGGATGATCCTGAAAAATGAGTTTGTACTTCCATAACCAAGTGCCAGAGCTGCCTCTGTCTGACCTTTGTCCACTGCCCCTACGCCCATTTTAAGCATTCCAAAAACACCGGAACCAAATACAAGCGTAAAAGCGATCACCGCAACCACTGTCCCGCTCACTTCCGATTTTGCAAAAATGATATAGTACAGTATCATAAGCAGCACAACAACAGGCATGCCCTGTATCAGCCATACAAAAAATCGCGAAAACAGATCAGACAGTCTCCCTCCTTTACGACACAGCATATAAATGACAAATCCGAAAACCGTACCAAAGAGAATGGATAAAAATGTGATGGTAAGAGTAGTCAGGACTCCTTCAATGAACAGCTTATATCTGTCCTCCCTGATAAATGTCCTGTAAAAGCTTTCCCTCACTCCCTCGAAAATGGAATTCCCACTGCCTTCTGAATTTTCTGAACGAACTATCAGCACATACAAGGCCTTCTGATATTCTACAAAGTCCATCGTTTCCCTTCGTTCGTCAGTTGTTACGATAGAACCGCACCCTATATCAGCCTTACCCGATCCTACAGAGGACAGAACAGCCGAAAAATCCATGGGAGTAAATTCAACATGCACATCCATCTTCCTTGCAATAAGCAGTATTGTCTCAATGTCGAGTCCTAACAGTTCTCCATCCTTGCCCACATAGCTCATGGGCTCTAATGCATCACACGCAGCCACTTTTACAATTCCGTTTGCTCCGGGCCAATCCTGCTCAGGCACAGTCTTTATGCTTTCATCTGCACCGGTCCATTTTCTCCACAATTCTTCCCTTGTCTCTATGGGAATATCTTCATAAGCCCTCTGCCATAAAACGCATCTCTCATCGCCCTTTTGAAAGGCCAGCCCAAAAGCGGTCTCCCCAAGGCCTTCGGGAAAAAGAGCAAGCTCAGTATCTTTATTTGCAGCAAGCTCGGCAACTGCATTATTCATAAAACCTGCATCTGTTTTCCCTGCTTTTATCGCCAGCATCATATCCGGCATGGTTTGAAAATATGTAAATTCCTTTACTTCATCTACCTTTGAGGATATCAGCTCCTCAAAAGGAGCTCCGGTAAGCATCGAGATAGTTTTATCGTTTAATTCATCAAAAGTCTGAAATTCGGGAATCGCCATGTTCTTTTGAGCTTCCTTCTCTGTCCCTGCTTCGCTTTCATCTTCAGAAAAAACGGCATTCCCCACTTCTTCCCCTTTGGTTTTTTCCGCCGCAATTCCTACGGCTGAAGTCATCAATGGAAAAAGCATAAAAAAAGCAATAAATATTACTACTATCCGTTTTGCTTTACTCACCTTTCGTCCTCCCTGATCCTTATCCCCTTTTCATAAACAAAACCTTTCAGTTTTTGCTTTACCATTACCTCGATGTTGCTCACTCATGTATAACTAAGTTTATCTCCCAATTTGGCTTTATTCTTATAATTAAGATTATAGATTACTTTTGCAGTATTCCGGTTTCTCCTTTGACTACCGTTTAAAATCTGTGTTTTCAAGCATCTGCCTCCTTTACATGTTCAGTGTATCATATGTATCGAAAGCTCTGTAGTCTTTTGATCTGCATCTTGTATTTTACCTGCTGCTTACGACAGAAAGCTCAGGGTTGATGCAAACAGTATTCCGAAATTCCTAATGCCTTAGGCGCGATCTTATAACTCAACTCTGCAAGCAAAACCCCTGCAATTACATCAACCATCACGTGCTGTTTTGTTGTAAGAGTAGATATACAAATCAAAACAGCCATTACCACAGAGACAATCTTATATGACTTTCGGATACGTTTCTGAGTTCTGACTGCTATTACACAAATCCAGCTCGACAGACAATGAATCGACGGAAAAAGATTGTCAGCCGGGTCTACGCTATAGAGCCATACCATTGCTTTTTCAAATATTCCTGTT
>JAILEM010000240.1 GCA_024687745.1 Lachnospiraceae bacterium | reverse complement strand
GCGAATGCCAGAACCATTGTCAGTACCATATCAAGGGCACTGACGCTTGTTACATTTGCTAAAAAGCTTGATTTGAAAATGTCGTTGAATGTCATAGTTAATCCTCCTCATTTACCTAAGATTCTTTTTGATTATTTTGATTAATTTTTTCTTTTGATAATTTTTTATCTTTTGATTATTTTTTATCTGTAAATAATTATTGATACTGTTGATAATTTTTGATCTTTTTGTCCTTTTTTTCTTTCCCTGCTTTATCTAAGCCTTAACCTCTATCCGTATACCCTGCACTGGGCATATTTGGAAAAGGCTCCCACCCTGCAGCCCTTTAGCTGCACCGCATCTCTTATGATGTCCGGAAGATAAGCATCCCACTTGACCTCCATGATGATCGGGGCATCTCCCGCAGGAACGGTTATAAGCTCAGGGTTTAAAAAATCCGTACAGCCAAGTCCTGTCCTTATGTCATAATCAAGTGTAACTCTCACGTTACCCGGTCCGAATATGAAGGGCTCCCTTGTATAATCGACAACCGTCATCGGACGCATACCCTGATTTACCATCTTACAGTAGAGTTCTTTTATAAGGGGCTTATCGCTATTAAGCATCCATTTAATATCCCCGTCGACTATCTTCTGTGCCTCCTCAGCCGTAAGATCTGCGCTGAATTTAGAGCCGAGGCCGTTGAGCTTACTCTTCTTTTCAAGATGGATGATGGACGGGTCGAAATTGTAATAGCGTATCCTGAACTTCTCACGCATATTGACACCGTCGATCTTTTCCCTAAGGGCCTTGTCGTTGCGGTTATCAAAATACAGACTTCTTATAAGATATTTCCCGTCAAGAGCGTGTGGATCAGGGATCGCTATGGCTCTCATCCTGCTTCTTATCGTCAAAAGGTCTGCATATGATATTTCATGCTTCCACTCATGCCTGTAGTGAACGTGTGGTTTTTCCTTCATAAGCTTTATTTTCCTTCCGTGATGATTTGTCTATTTTAAATAGAGCCTGTGTCAAAAATGTGTCCTTGATATGATTCAAATGTGTTTTTTTATTGATAAAAATGTGTGACAGAAACTGTAAACGGGTTCTTTTTATCTGCCCGTAACCCCCATGTTTAGAGGATTTTGGGAAATGAGGCGCGCAAGGAGCACACAAAAAAATCCGGCCATATAATTTCATATATCTGAAATTTATGACCGGACAATTATCATTATTGTACAGTAAAATCCACGAGCGGCTCCTTCAAATTCTAACAGCTCTTTCACTTCGGATCCTGCTCTGCTCTATCCCAAAAAATTCTGTATTATGATCCTTAACTATCAGAGCATCTTCTTATAGACTTCCTTTACCTCATTTTCATCAAGCTTTACAAAGCCCTGAAGATAACCCGGTCTTCCGTCTCCACAGGTTGCGGAGTGAGCAAGCTTATCTATATCCTCTTCCTTTCCGCCAAGCTCACCCATGGTAGTGGGCATTCCTATCCTCTTAAGATATGTCCTGTATCTGTTTATTCCTTCCTTTATGATATCCTCGTCTGAGCCTGAATCCTCACAGCCCCATACTCTTACTGCCCACTGCCTGAGCCTCTCTGTATCATGCTTATATACATGTGAAAGATATGCAGGGAAGGTAACGGCAAGTCCTGCTCCGTGAGCACAGTCATAGAGTGCCGAAAGCTCATGCTCTATGTCATGGCTGATCCAGTCCTGTGTACGTCCTACTCCGCAGGAATTATTGTGAGCCATCATGCCTGCCCACATTATATTTGCCCTTACATCATAATCATTCGGATCATCTATGGCCTTGGGACCTTCCTCTATCATGGCAAGGAGCAGTCCCTCTATCATCCTGTCCGTAGTTACGACATTCTTGGTGTTTGTCAGATATCTCTCCATGAGATGAGCCATTATATCGGTTATACCGCAGGCCGTCTGATAAGGAGGCAGTGTCTGAGTAAGCTCCGGATTAAGTATTGAGAAAGCAGGACGTATGCCTTCTCCCGAAGCTCCTCTTTTATACATTCCGTCCTCATTTGTAATAACGGAATCTCCCGATCCCTCACTTCCCGCAGCAGCTATAGTAAGTACCGTGCCTACAGGGAGTGCCTTTTCTATGGCCTTTCCTGTCCTGTAATAATCCCAGAAATCACCGTCATAAACTGTTCCTGCAGCGATAGCCTTGGCTGAATCTATAACACTTCCGCCTCCTACCGCAAGGACAAAATCAACCTTTTCCTTACGACAGAGATCTATGCCTTCATATACAAGTCCGCTCCTTGGGTTGGGCTTAACACCGCCAAGCTCAACATAGCTTATTCCCTCTGACTCAAGACTTTTCTTTACTCTGTCAAGCAGTCCCGAACGGATAACGCTTCCGCCGCCGTAATGTATAAGGACCCTGCTTCCCTTAAAGCGCTTAACCATTGCTCCCGCCTTGTTTTCTTCTCCTTTACCGAAGACAAAATATGTAGGGCTGTAAAATGTAAAGTTTTCCATTCTTTTCCTCCTGTAAATAAATCAGATCTAAACCTTGTGGCTATTTACCAACTCATAGTTGAGATTTATAAATTTCTGAAACATTGCCGTTCCAGTCTTTTAATGGCATAAGGTCAGGTTCTGTATGATCTGACCATAGTAACTCTGCCATTTAAAATCAACCTTAAGTTTAATCCATGATACCGTCTCAGTACTATAACTTTTCTTGTGGATTTCTGTATTTTATCACTCTGTCTCTTCATCAAGGAAGGATCCGTATAACAGCCCTGCCAGTTCAGAATCCTTGTCTAACATTATCGTCTTGTCTCCTGACCTAAGCGATAACTCAAGGGCATCAAGGCTTCTTGCAAAGTTATAAAACTCTGCCTTATCCTTATCGTTATATGCATTCTTTAGGATATTCATATATTCGGCCTCACCCTCTGCCTCAAGTATGGAAGCCTGTTTTCTGGCATCGGCCTTCATTACGGACACCGTTCTGTCTGTTTCGTTTCTTATCTTCTGCGCTGATGCTTCACCCTGCGCGGTATAGGAGGCTGCAATGTTATTTCTTTCGGAGATCATACGCTCATAAACCGCAGCCTTATTATCATCGGGAAGATCGAGGGACTTTATCTGGGCCTGTAAAATCTCAAGTCCGTATTTTGTCATATCCTCATTGGCCTCTTCCGTTATTATGACAGTAAGCTTTTCTCCTCTTGCAGCGATCACCTCATCCTGTGTCATTGAGGATATGATGCTCTTTGTCGCATTATAGGTTGCAACTCCCGCAAGATATTGCGCATTTGATACTGATCCGTTAAGAGTCTTCATAAATACCGACGGATCGGTCACTCTCCACAATATGTAATCATCCGCTATCATGGATTTCTTATCACTTGTCATAACATCGCTGGGATCGATATCATATATCTGGATGGCTTTTGACACCTTTCTCACTGACTGTATGAAGGGCAGCTTAAACTTAAGTCCCGCAGTATCCTCTACTCCAGTTATCTTATTAAACTGTGTGACAACCGCATATTCATCCTCAGCCACAGTATATGCTGCGGATGATATCAGAATTAAAACTATTATAACGGCCACTATCGCTATTCCGACCTTTTTTGATCCTTCCATATCTCTCTCCTTAAATCCCGTTTATCTGTCTGTTCATATTATTCAGTTACGGCTGCGTACTGATCCCTGTTCATCTTATTCAGTTTCAGCTGCGGACACATCCTCTTCATTTTGCGTTGTGTAATTTGAATAAGTGCTGCTTCCATAACCTTCTGTAACCTCAGAAAAGCTCTCAACGGGGTAAAGCGTCTGGGTGGAGCCGTCCGTGATTATAACCTTTGCCTTTGGAAGTACACTTTCAAGTGTCTCATAGAACATCCTCTTCTTTGTTATATAAGGATAGTTTTTATACTGCTCATAGGTCTCATTAAATCTCTCCATCTGTCCCTCAGCCTCGGCTATACGGGATGCCTTGGCAGCCTCTGCCTTCTGGATTATCGCATCGGCACTTGCTTCCGCTGCAGGAACCTGTTCATTCTTATACTTATTGGCATTATTGACAGCCGTATCCGCTCCCTGCTTTGCGGTCTCTACCGCCTTAAAGGCCGCTGACACTTCCGATGTGGGAGGCTCTGCGTCCTGCATGGATATGTTCATGACCTCAAGTCCTATCTCGTTTGCTGTAAGCTCCTTTGTAAGCTTATCCTTGATCTCTGCCTGGATCTTGCTTTTCCCTGTAGTGATAACATCATCTACCTTATAATTAACTATCGTTGACCTTATGCTGGCCATAGCCTTGCTCCTGAGCACTGCCTCGGGATCCTTTGCGGCATAGAGATACTTAACGGGGTCCGAGACCCTGTACTCAAGATAGAAATCCACATCAACAAGGTTAAAATCAGAGGTTATCATCAAAGCCTCCGCTTCAACATAGCTGTTCTCATCATTTATATCCTTCTGATCCGACTCGGTATAGCCTATAGCCATTCCATGGGTCGTGGTATCAACCTTTTGTACCTCCTGTATAAAGGGTATCCTGAAATAAAGTCCCGCAGTTTTTATATCCACTATCTTACCAAACATGGTAACGACTCCCTGCTCCTGTTCGGAAACGGAATAAACAGAGCCTCCCGCGATAAGGATCACCGCTATGATTATAACCACAAACGGTATGATCCTTTTTACCAGGGTCAGATCCGGTTTCTTTTTCTGCTCTTTATCAGGATCCGGCTCATCCACTACCTTCTTATTCCCTTGTTCATTAAAATAATAAATAATATAGGCTATCAAAAGTCCTATCAGCAATACAATAAAAAAAAGCATACTGACCTCCGTTATCAAATCTGTTGCTGTATATGTATCAGTGTTAATTTTACCATACTAATCACTTTATGCAAATCAGAAGCACAAAACAGTCTCATACATTTCCGAGACTTACCCTTGTAAGCTCTGTTTCCGCGATCTCCAAAAGCCTTCTCATAAGCTCTGTGTCTGTAGCTCTTCTGTCTGTCATCTTATATCTTGGGAAAAATCTTGTGATATGAAGAGGTATATCGGGATCTATGGAAGCTATCCAGCCTGCCTCTCTTTTCATGTCCTCATAAGAATCGGTAAGCCCCGGCACGATAAGGGTCGTAAGCTCGACATGACAGTCCTTTGCCGCCCTTTTTATAAACTCCTTTGCCATTTCAAAGCTTCCTCCAAGGGCATTGTAAGCTTTATCCGAAAACCCCTTCAGATCGATATTCATGGCATCTGTGTAGGGGAGGACCTTTTCAAGAACTGCCGTCTCTGTCTGTCCGTTCGTGACGATAACGTTACAGAGCCCTGCCTCCTTAATGAGCTTTCCGCAATCCATGATATATTCATAGGACATCATAGGTTCATTATAGGTATAGGCAGCTCCGATATTACCGTCTTTTTGGGCTCTTATGGCTATATCCCTTATATTCTCAGGCGAGAAATACTCTGTTCCCGTATCTCTTCCGTCTGACTGGGATATCTCAGAGTTCTGGCAATAAGGACACCTTAAGTTGCAGCCATAGCTTCCGAGCGAGAGGATCATGGATCCCTGTCTGAAATATTTAAGCGGCTTCTTTTCTATCGGATCTAAGGCAAGCGAAGTAAGGAGACCGTAATTAACCGGTCTTATCCTCTCCCCGTCATTAAACCTTGCTCTGCAAAAGCCCCTCTGACCCTTATCAAGCTCGCATTTATGCATGCATACATCACATTTTATCTTCATAGTCTATATATGTCTTCTGACCTCAAATCTCATAAGGCTTACCTCCTCCATAGGAGCTATGCCTGCCTTCTGTTTTGCTATCTCTATCTGTTCGTCAACACTCTCAACACCCTCAAGATCAGGAAGAAGAAGTCCTCTCCTTGAGCCCTTTGTTACTATAACTCCGTATTTTTTTGCATCCAGCTCATCCTTAGAGGATACAGGCTCGGGTGTTGTAAGTACATCCACATTTATCGAAAGGTCCCCTATCTCATCGGGCCTTATCTCGGGGAATCTCGGATCCCTTGTAGAAGCTGAGATAGCGTTTGAGATGATCTCCTCTGCTATATTTTTCCTCGTTGGCAGAAAGGTTCCTATACATCCTCTTAACATTCCAAATTTATGTATAGAGACAAAAACTCCCGCCTCATTATCTGTCATTTCCGCCGGAAGGTCCTTTGGAGGCTCTATCACTCTTCTTTCCCTTATATAGGCATCTATGGTCTTTTGCGCAAGTAATACATAAGGATCCTTTGTTTCATTCTCTTTATATCCCATACACTTATACACTCCTATCCCGTATCCCACACCAAAGGTGGCCTCATGGGACAGAACCTGTGATGTGAATTCGTATTTTTTAAGGGCTCCCGCCATTATGACAAAGGATCTGTGTCCGCACTCCTCAGCCTTATTAAGGAATACCTCGTCAAAATCCTTTAGCTTTTCAAATCTGCCCTCTGACATGACATCGATGAGCCTCTTGTCATATTCAGGACCTTCGGGTTTATAGCCATAGGGACCCTCGGCCTTCTGACAGTGGGAAAGATCACCGCTTGCCACAAAAACAACCTTCCTTCCAAGCTTTTCAACAGCTGCCTCTATTATCTCACCAAAATCCTCATGAAGCTTTAAGGAAAGCCCGGAAAGCCCTATCCTTACAAGCTTATATCCGGTATAGTACTTATTTATGAAATAAAGCGGAACCATTGTCCCATGATCAAGCTCAGGCATCCTGTTCCCATCTGTCCCCGCGGGAAATGAAGAGCTGTCACAGAGCTTACAGATCTGTGATACAAGCTCGGTGTCATATTTAACCTCAAAGCTTACCTTCGAAGCATTGAAGCGCGAAAAATCTCCTCTTGCCGATGCGCCCGGCGAGATATGGAAATAATCCGAATACATTATACTATGCGGGGATGTTATGATCACTGTATCCGGAGCAAGAGAGGCTATCTCCCTCCCAACTCTTTCATAGGCATCAAGTGTTGCCTTTATCTTTTTTTCTTCTCCCCTTCCCACTTCGGAAACGGCAAGCGGAGGGTGGGGAACCATAAAACCTGCTAATATCGACATATTTTTCTCCTCCTGAGGATCTTTGATATACACATTTTAAGAAACCGGCACTCTGAAAATTTGTTTTGTGACTAAGACCCGTGAAATCCTCCGTCTTAGATAAAAAAACTTTTTTCTGACCATGGACTTTTGTGTTACTTGTTGACTAAAACGCCAAAAATCTTCCATCTTAGATATAAAACTTGCTTTATGACCATGGATTTTGGAATTCCCGTTTATCTAAAACGCCAAAAATCTTTCCCCTTAGATAATTATTATGATATCCTTATCCTTATTTAATTATATCAACAGGCCATAAATATGCAAATGTCCGGCAAACTTTTACATCGTCAGATAAGAACTTTTTACTTTATATTACAAAAATATATATAAAATAAATCATAGGATATTCTATCTGCCGGATTGATATAATATAATATACTATCGGCAATGGCCAAAAGAAACCCTCAAGAAGACGACTTCAATAAAGAAACCGTCAAGAAGAAAGATATATTAAAGAAACCATCAAGGAGACGGCTATAATAAAGAAACCATCAAGGAGACAGATATAATAAAAAACCATCAAGGAGACGGCTTCAATAAAGAAACCAGCAAGAAGACGGCTTCAATAAAAAAACCATCAAGGAGACAGATATATGAAGGATAAAATCACAGATAAAACAAAAGGGCTTATAAACAGAGGTAACCTCTCAAGAGTAAAGAAGTTCCTGAACAGGATATCCGACGGTGAAGCCTGCGTGATCGCCTTTATAGGAGGATCAATAACTCAGGGCGCTGTGGCAAGTACAGATGAGCTCTGTTATGCAAAAAGGGTGTTTGACCACATAAGTCAATTGCTTTCGGAAAATCAATCGCATCCCGAAAGTAAGTTGCATCCCGAAAGCCATCTGACCTATATAAATGCAGGAATTGGCGCAACTACTTCGCAGTTTGGTGCCGCAAGAGTATATGAAGATGTTCTTAAATACGATCCGGATCTTGTCTTTATAGAATACAGCGTAAACGATAATGACGAGGCTCCTTATGAGAGAAGGGAGCTTTTC
>JAILEM010000215.1 GCA_024687745.1 Lachnospiraceae bacterium | reverse complement strand
CCGTATTCTCTCATATACCGTACAATGAAATCCTGCATCGTAAATTCAAAGCCCCGTACACCGACCATTCCCATACAAAAGCTCATTGCCTGCTCTAAGTTATTGCTGTTAAAGATAACCCATCCGAAGTTCACAAATACTAAAGTAAAGATATGCCATATTATCTTAAATATGACGGAATATCTCTTTTCGGGATGTATAACATATTTTTCAAAGACAAGCAGGACAAAATACATTAAGCCCCATACGATAAATGTATAATTGGCTCCGTGCCATATACCGGTAAGTAACCATACTATAAAGAGATTTATTATATGCCTTGCTACCTTTACCCTTGACCCTCCAAGGGGGATGTAGACATAGTCCCTGAACCAGTGACTCAGTGAAATATGCCATCTGTTCCAGAATTCTGTTACGGATGAGGAGATATAAGGGTAATTAAAGTTTTCTTCATATCTAAAGCCAAATATCCTGCCCAGTCCTATCGCCATATCCGAATATGCCGAGAAATCGTAAAAGATCTGAAGGCTGAAGCATATAGAACCAAGCCAGAGTACCTGCGAATTTAGGGCAGACGGATCATGGCTCCAGATATTTGAAGATACGACGGCAAGGTTATTGGCAAGGACTATTTTCTTTATGAAGCCTAACATGAACCTTTTGGCCCCTGTAGAAAAGTCTTCCGCTGTTATCGTCCTTTCCTTTAAGCTGTCCTCGATCAGTGAATATCTGACTATGGGACCTGCTATGAGCTGCGGGAAAAATGAGATATAGAGTGCAAGGTAGAGAGGGTTTTTCTGAACCTTTACAGTTCCCCTGTATACATCTATGCAATAGGATAGCGCCTGGAAGGTGAAGAAAGAGATCCCTATGGGAAGAGCTATCCCCGGGTTTGTCATATCTATCTTAAATACCGTATTTAGAATCGTAACTGAGAAATTAAGATATTTAAATACAAACAGTAAGAGGAGATTTGCAGCAATATCAATGACAAGAACCGTTTTTGCGGCTCTGATCCTTTCTTTATATTTATATATATCGATAAGCCTTGCGAGGAGATAATTAATGATTATGGATATTATCATTATAAAAACAAAGCGGGGCTCACCGTAAGAATAGAAAATGAGACTTGCCGCAAGAAGTATATAGTTTCTGTATTCCGGCTTTGCGAGAAAATACAGAACTACGACTATCGGAAGAAATATAAAGGCAAAAACTATACTTGAAAAAACCATTTTTTGCTCCTAAATAATAAAACACGGGTATCAGACACTTTCCGTACATTATAATTGAAAGCCTTTGACTATTCAACGGGGAACAGCACCGGCGGTTTTTTATCATTCGTGCTGGGAGCGGAAAATCCTCAGGACGATTACTGATAATACGGCTCTTCATCGAGCCTGTACAGACATCCTGCGGAATTCTGGCTTATGAGATGATATTTTACCATTACCGTATCATAGATCTCAGGGATATACTGGTCTAAGGTATCGCTTATTATAAGCCACTTAGGAGGCGTATCATTGAGATATTCCTGGATCTCTGTGAGGATATCCGGATTCAGCGCTATAAAGAACTGAAGGTTTATCTGGTATTTGTAGCAGGGCATTATCCTTGTTGCCTCAAAGAAGGTCATGTCAATATCAAAGGAATATACGCTGTCTCTTTCATATTCCGGGATCAAAAGTGCAAGGTCCTGTGCATCATTGTAATAATTTCCGTAGTACTCATTTCCCCTGTCATATATGGGAGTCTGTATGGTATCCATGCTGAACATTCCAAAGTAGAAGATATATATTCCCATTATGATAAGGCATATCGCCTCTCTCTTTCCCGAGAAGAGGATGAGAGGATCATAGAGATATAAGATAAGGACTAGAGCCATCAGCATCACAGGCTCTGCAGTCATGAAATAATAGATGAAGGGATCACCTAAGTGAAGCAGTGTATAGGCAATTAATGATGAGAATATAAGGATGAGGCAGAGCTCTATCGGAAGGGAGGGCTTCTTGGGATCCTTAATTTTCTGCTTGCTTATATCTGACCCTGATAAGATATCGGCTTCCTCGCCAACAGTCTCATTTTTATCAGGAACTATCAGATCTTTGTCAGCTTCATCTGAACCAGCTCCCGGTAATGTCCGGATCCTTACACTAATAACATTTTTTACGGAGGTTAAGCCGGATCTTGCCATTAATAGGAGCCTGCTGTTATATATTTTCTTCGGAAGCCTCTCTATGCCGGGAAGATGGAATATCCCTGTTAAGAAACCAAGGAAGCATCCGGCAAGCTTTAATTCCCATTTGATATTAAAGGGCTCCGCAAAGTCAGTGCCCCTTAAGAATGCAAACTCAAATACGCAGTAGAGCATATAGGATAGGAATCCGTTAAAATAGAAGAAGGCAAGAATGGGAACGATCGCTGTTAAGAGACCGAGTATAAAGTATATGACGTAGTAAAGAAGAGTCTTATACCTTTTATAGATAAGAAGACTGATCCCAACGCCAATACAAATACCTGCGATCGGTGCCGCAACCGTTATCTTTGAAAAGATCATAACCCCTGAGGCAATCCCTGAGATAAAGGGGACATGGAAGGGAATGTCATCCTCCGAGAGCTTCCTTTCATGAAGGAATTTAAGAGTCACATAGACAACTAAGAAGTTAAGTGGCTGCATATATTCTTCTAAGGTATTACCGCCCCAGAGTATGGAAGCGTGGGTAAATAAGAAGATTACAAGAACGGCTGCAGTCTTGGCCCTGTTAAGAAAGATCCTGCAGATCTTAACTACAAGGATGAGATCGACCCACATGAAGATAACCTGTATTATGAAAACACCAAGCCTGTCCTTATGTATGAACTGCCCGAGAGCCTCTATAAAGAAAAAGTACGGGCCCTTTAAGTCAAAGAAATCCCTGTAAGGAAGCTTACCCATGGTGATGCCTCTTCCTACCATCGTAAAGAAGCTTGCGTCGCATCCGTACCAGTTTTCATAAAAGGGGCTTGTCCAGAGAGAAAAGAGTAACAAAAAAAGAAACGATATCACAAGTAATATCAGATATGGAAAAGCACTTTTGATCATATCCTTTAATTCATCGATAAGTTCGTTCATATTATCCTGCTGCCTGCCATAGTTTTCTATGATCTGTTTTACTCTCCTGTCATAGGGTGATCCTGTAGGATCTTTTCTGTCATAGATAAAAGTATATCTGCCTGCATATGGTTGTTTTTATTGTTCATGACAAACTCATAGGCGGATCGTCCCTTATTATATAATTCTTCGTCCGAAAGAGAAAAGATCATTTTGAGAGTTTCGCATATATCCCTTGCAGATGCATCCTTTAGCTTAAATACATGATCCCCATACTC
>JAILEM010000173.1 GCA_024687745.1 Lachnospiraceae bacterium | reverse complement strand
ATCAAGTCCTTATACTGCAATAGCCAATGAAGAAACCATAGTAATGGAAATTCCCAAAAAGGATATCCATAATTATATTTCTCTCAATCCAAGGAATGCCGAAACTCTTTTTGAAACTATGGCTCAAAAATCAGCGATGCTGTCCAAGCATATTGAATTGCTGAATTCCTGAGTTTTAATCCGGTCCACCACCTAAAGGATTAACCTTAGCTGTAATGTTCCTGACAGTCAGCCTTGCCACTGCCGTAACAGGAACCTTTTTGCGGTTATAATCAAAGTGCTTTGTTTCTTCATGACGTGCCATGATTACGTCATCTATAGCCCTTTGTCTGTCTTCACCCTCCAAAAGGTCAATGGTTGCTGTTCCCATGACAGATTTATAACGCATAGTAACATCCTTTGCCTCAGTCAGACATTCCATTCTGAGTGCTTCATCCATTTCGAAGGAGCACTTTTTGTTTTTCTGCATAAGCTCATATTTTCTTCCGGCCATTGCACCATGTACATAGATATATATATGCTTATCAACAACTTCATATCCAAATGTCAACGGAACTATATATGGATAATCACCATCTGCAAATCCCAGCCTTACTACTTCAAATCCATCGATCATAGAAACTATTTTATCAAAATCCACTACTTCTCTGTCTTTTCTTCTCATTATCATTAACCTCTTTTATATACAAGTTTTCCGTCACAATAGGTTCTCATAACTTTCATATCATAGATCTCTCTTGGTGAAAGAGCGGTTATCGTACCGTCCAGAACAACCAGGTCCGCAAATTTTCCTTTTTCTATTGACCCCTTTTTATCCTCGGCAAATTCTGCATAGGCTGCATTCATCGTATAACATCTGATCGCCTGCATAAGTGAGATCGCCTGACCGACAGCTAATGTTTCGCCGGTTTCATATATCATACGGTCCATTGCAGATGCAATTCCCTTAACAGGTTCCATATTTGGACAACATTCGTAATCAGACGCGATCGTACAGCATATTCCCATATCCAAAGAACTTTTTAAAGGGATAAGATAGTCTGCTCTCTCCCCATTATAATATTTGTTAAAAGATGCTCCCCATAAGTTTATAAATGTAGGATTATAAACAGGAATGACCTTCTGTCTCCTGATACGTTCAAGAAGATCAGGCTCTGCTATCATACAGTGTTCTATCCTGTGCCTGCAGTCATCTCTTGGATACTCCTTCTGAGCCTTCTCATAAGCGTCAAGGATCATCTCTACCGCCTTATCACCGATACAGTGGGCAGTTACCTGGTATCCCTTTTTATGAGCCGCTATAACTATATCATCTACTTCTTCCTGTGACATTGATGTCGGATTTATCTTACCATTGTGGCTCATGGGCTTGCGTGTTGCGCATGTCCCCGATGCTCCCGATCCATCTATCATGATCTTAAGCGGACCTATGCGGAAGAAATCATCACCAAGTCCTGTAAATATCCCTGAATTTATACAGCTTTTAACATAAGATACATTATGATCCTTACCAAGTATTGAAAAGAGCATCGGATAGCAGCGTAATGTAAGTCCTTCCTCACTGTAAAGCTTTTGTTCCGCATTTATTGTTGTTGTTCCTGTTCCTCCTGCATCATGAGCCGACGTGATCCCGCATGAATTCATCTGCTTCTCGATCTCACGCATAAAATTCTTCATATCTTCCTCTGTTACAGGATTCAATTCCCTTACCCTGTCTGAACACATCATATGCGCCGACTCATTAAGAACACCTGTGAGTCTGCCCTCAGGGTCGCGCTCAACAAACTCCTGTGGAAGATCCATCCTGCCTTCCGATACACCAAGAATTTCAAGTGCCTTTGTATTATAGAGTCCCGTATGTCCCGATGAATGCGTGATGGCAACAGGCACATTTGCAGTTACCTCGTCCAATTCCCACCTTGTTGGCCAGCGTTTTTCATCTAAATTTTCAAAGGTCAGTCCATGACAGATCAGCCACTTTTCTCCATCTATATTCTGTACCAGGCGGGCTTTCAATGAATCAATATCAGTAATACCTGATGCCTTTGATAAATCTATGCCTCTTGCTATACAAAGTTTAGACATAAAATGAATATGTGATTCTATAAATCCCGGGAGTACGGTCTTACCTTCAAGATCGATTTTCTCATCATCCTCATCACATAATTTAAGTGCCTCTTCCTTCTTTCCGGCATAAAGGATCTTCCCATCTTCAAATAATACTGCCTCAACGATTTCATCTTCATCATTTACGGTAATAATTTCTCCATTAAATAGTAGTGTTTTCATAATTGTTTCTCCTCCTTTTAGATTTTTACGGATCATCTGTTAGCGCATTTGAGGACTGAGTCATATAGCACGTTTACGCCTTTTTCTATATCCGAAAACTCAGAAAATTCCTCTTCACAGTGACTTAGTCCTCCGATAGAGGGAACAAATATCATCGCTGTTGGTACAAACATAGATATATAACTGGCATCATGACCCGCTCCCGATACCATCATTTTATATTTATATTTGCGCTCTTTTGCCGATCCTTCCACTACATTTACCATTTTCTGCGGAAAATGTATGGCATCAACTCTCCAGAAATCCTCTATGTTATATGCAAGACCCCGTTCTTTACTGATTTTTATTATCAGTTCCTTAATCTTTTTTACCGCAAGGTCGATCAGACTGTCCTCTTCATTTCTGATATCTACAGAAAACCTCACTTCTTTGGGGATAACGTTACTTGAAGCCGGTATGGTCTTAACCTTCCCTACAGTAGTAGTCGTTCCATCTCCAACCTCATATGCTACTTTTTCAATCTCAGCGATCATATTTGCAGCACCCATCATGGCATCCCTGCGGTATTCCATTGGTGACGGCCCTGCATGATCCTTTACTCCCGTGATCGTTACCTCCAGATGCACCATTCCACGGATACCCTTAAGGACGCCGATTTCCATGTTTTCTTTTTCAAGAACAGGACCCTGCTCTACATGAAGCTCTAAATAAGTATCTGCCTGTGTCAGCCTGTTTTTCTTATCACCCTTATATCCGATCCTCTCCAGTTCTTCTCCAAATTTAATACCATCCATATCCTCAATTTCATATACAGAATCAATATCAAATTCACCTGCCAAAACTCCTGATCCAAGCATGGAAGGTTCAAATCTGGTTCCTTCTTCATTGGTAAAAACACAGATCTCAACAGGTCTTTTTGTTGTTATCCCATTATCATTTAAACTCCTAACAACCTCGAGTGCTGCCTGCACTCCTGTAATTCCGTCAAAACGGCCACCGTAATACACCGTATCAAGGTGTGAACCCATCACAACAGGCAGAAAATTGTTATCCAGACCGTCTCTTCTGCCATAATAATTTCCAACATCATCTATCCTTACCTTCAATCCGGCTTCCTTCATCCATTTACAGAATGTATCTCTTGCGCCTTTATCCATGTCTGATAAAGCCGGACGGTTGATCCCTCCCCGGTCTGTGAGTCCATATTTCTCAAGTTCTTCAAATGATTTTTTTAATCTCTCTCTATCTATTCCACTTTTCATGATCAATATCCTTTTACTTATTAAACAGCTTAATATCTATAAGATCGCATATCACATCCACGCATTTATCGCGTCCCATCCGATCCGAGTTAAGCGTTACATCATATGCTACGGGATCTGTCCAATAATGACCTCCGGTATAAAACTTATAATAATCTGCCCTGTATTTATCTGTTCTTGATATAAGACGATGCGCTTCCTTTTCCGTAACGCCCATCTTATTCATTACTGATTGTACACAGGCCGCACGTGGAGCTTCTATATATACACTGAGCACATTGTCATAATCCTTAAGGATCATATTTGCGCATTTACCAACAATGATACATGATTCTGTTTTAGCCAGTGTTCTGATGATCTCAGCCTGAATATTAAACAGGTTTACTTCAGATGTAAATTTATTACTGGTTGCCTGTACCACATATGGGTTAGGAATCTGACCTATCAGTTTTGCCAGTTTCTTTCCCTTGATCTTCTCATCTGATTCATGAAACAGTGCTTCGGCTATTCCGCTCTGTTCTGATGCCATTTTCAAAATCTGACGTTCATACCATGGAATACCCAGCTTTTCTGAAAGTTTTTGCGCGATTTCCTTACCGCCGCTGCCGAACCCCCGCGCTATTGTGATTATATAATTTTTACCTGTCATGAGTGCTCCTTTCTCAGCCGTTCCCGGCTTCTGCATCAATATCAGACTCAGTCCGTCCGTGTTTAGTTAATCTGCCTAACAAAGAAAGCTTCAGCGTTCTTGAAGAATTCATTACACCATTTGGTAAAAGAAGAGTTGTAATCATCAAAATCGCAGCGTAGATCAAAAGCTTGTATTTATCAAGTCCCTGCAGGGATTCCATAATTATTGTAAGAAAGAAAGCTCCAAATACAGGTCCTCTGGTAGTAGCAATACCACCAAACACATCCATTGCAATAAATTCTGTCATCATGCTCTGGCTGAACATATCTGTAGGTGTGAGGATCTTCATGTAGTGCGCATAGAATACGCCGCAAAACCCGGCCATGTAAGCACTTATAATGAATATTTTAATTTTAATCTCAGTACTGTTAACGCCAAGTGATTCAGCTGCTTCCTGTGAATCACGAATTGCTTTCATCGCAAGACCGTTATGACTTTTTGCTATCAGTGAACATACAAGAGTGATCGCTGAAAATATAATAAATATAAGGTAGTAATATGGAATCTTATCTGCACCATTCATATTGATCCCGAAAACATCATCAAATGCCTCCATCTGCCAAAACCCAAGTTCTCCTCTTGTAAAATCAACCAGGTTAGTAAATACCAGTCTTACGATCTCTCCCAGACACATAGTTGCGATAATGATATATGGAGCCGCCTTAAGCCTCAATACAGGGATAGCAACCAGTCCACCCACTACAGCGGCCACTATGGGTGCTATTAAAAATCCAAGCCATGGACTCATTCCCAGATAATAGTTCATCATAGATGATGTATAAGCGGCAATTCCGAAAAACACCTGCTGAGCCAACGACCAGATTCCCATATAACCCATCAGCAGATCCCAGGAAAGGGTCATAGCTGCCCACATCATACAAAGTATCAGTACCCCTTCCACATATGATTCGTTTTCATATCCCGATATTCTTAAGACTATCGGAATTAACAACAGTACCAGAAAGAAAAGAGCCGAAAGGATCATTTTATTTTTACTTCCATCAAAGAATTTAACCAGTCTGTTCATATCTGTATCCTCCTTCTAATGCTTCTTACCAAAAATACCTTCAGGTCTTACCCAGAACATGACCAGAACCAGTGAATATGCTATAACGTTCTGCCATCCGCTTCCAAAGAACTGAGTTGAAAAGCTCTCTACTATCCCCAAAAGAATACCGGCAACGATCGATCCTCCAACGCTTCCCAAACCTCCGACGATACAGACAACGAAGGATTTAAGCTGAACGGATCCGCCCATCCAGGGATTGATCCCGTAAATAGGTGCAAGTATACAGCCTGCTACAGCTGCCAGTGCAACTGCCAATCCAAATGTCACCATATATATTCTATTTGTATTTATTCCCATAAGTGTAGCCGAAAAACGATCCTGAGCTGTTGCGGATATAGCCCATCCAAATCTCGTTTTCTTTATCAGGATCATTACAGCGATCAGGGTTGCAAATGCGATCGCTGCTACGATAAGTCTCTGTGCAGCCATTGTAAGTCCTCCGAACTCAAACACAGTCTCATTAAAATACGGAACACCCCTGTTATTTTCGCCCCATATGATCTGTGCAATGTTCTCTAACATTATTCCGATTGCAAGAGTAATGATAAAAGGTGAATTTCCAAAGGCCTCACGACCAAGTGCATGCGCAATTATCCCTCTCTGAAGAAGCATTCCAACCAAGAAAACACCAAGTACCCCCATTATTATCGAAGGAACAACCGGCAGTCCCGCTATTCTTGAAAATGTATAAAACAGATACGCTCCAAGCATATAAAAATCGCCATGTGCAACATTTATCATCTTCAACACGCCCCAGGTTACCGTAAGTCCAATTCCCAATACCGCGTAATACGAACCACTTATTATTCCGTTAATTAAACTTTGCAAAAAAACAGTCATCTTCTACCTCCTACAGACCCAGGTATAGTTTTTGAATATCAGGTGATCTCAACATATCTTTTGCATCTCCGGACATTTTTATTTCACCGTTTTCAAGAGCATACGCTCTGTCTGCCGTTTGGAGCGCAATGTTGGCGTTCTGTTCAACAACCATTACTGTAATCCCGTTCTCTTTATTGATCTTCTTTATTATGTCAAATACCTGTTCTACAATATTTGGCGCAAGTCCCAATGAGGGCTCATCCAGCATCAGAAAGGTGGGATTACTCATCAGAGCCCGGCCAATCGCACACATCTGCTGCTCACCACCTGACATTGTCCCCGCAAACTGAGAAAGACGTTCTTTTAATCTCGGAAACATTTCCAGAACCTTTTCATAAGTATCGTTTATCTTTTTATTAATTGCATAAGCTCCAAGTAAAAGATTTTCTCTGACCGTAAGTTCAGGAAACAAATGTCTTCCTTCCGGTGTCAGTGTGATTCCCCTGGTGATCAGTTTATGTGCCGGAAGGTTTATCAGATTTTCCCCGTTAAACTCGATCACACCTTTTCTTCTTGTCTCAATTCCGCATATCGTCTTCATTAATGAGGTTTTACCCGCACCGTTGGATCCAAGTATGGTCACTATTTCACCATCATTCACTTCAACGTTTACATCATAGAGAACCTGGACATCACCATAATACGCATTCAGATTTTTAATTCTTAACATGTCCTTATACCCCCTTGTTTAGCGCTGCGGAACCTAAATATGCTTCAATTACTTCGGGATTGTTCATGACTACCTCAGGAACTCCTTCAGTTATCTTCTCGCCATGATTGATCACAACCATAGTATCTGATATTCCCGTGATCGCCTTCATAACATGCTCGATCATGAGAATACTTACGCCTGTATTATTGATCTTCTTTATGATTTCCATCATTTCTACTACTTCTGTTGGATTCAGTCCACCGATCACTTCATCAAGCAAAAGGAGCGAAGGCTTTGTGGAAAGAGCTCTGGCAAGTTCGAGCTTCTTACGCTGTGCCACATTCAAACTTACCGCAAGTTCTTTACTCTTATCGCTTAATCCGACATACCTTAACAATTCATATGCCTCTTCTTCACAATCGTTTAATTTTCTTTTCTCTTCTATTCCAAAATAACTTCCTAACATAACATTTTCCAAAAGGGTATTTTGTTCAAATGGTCTTGTCACCTGAAATGTTCTTGCAATACCAAGCCGGCAACGCTCATCAACCCTTTTTCTGTTCATGTTTTTTCCGTTATATATGACAGATCCCGTATAATCCTGATAAAATCCTGTAATTGTATTAAACAGGGTGGTTTTTCCGGCTCCGTTTGGACCGATCACACCCAGGATCTTTCCTCTTTCAAGATTAAAAAAAACTTCATTAACTGCCATCAGCCCGCCAAATTTCATACAGACATTTTTTAGTTCCAGGATATAATCTCTTTCTTCGCTCATTGCTGACTCTCCTTTACTGTTCCGGGATAAGGACAGCCAGTACTGACCATCCGATGTTATTGCCATCATTCCCTTAAATCCCGGTCAGAATACATACCGGAATTTAAGAGAATAAAAATATTTAACTTATTAGATCCTGCTCATTCAAAGAAATCCTTTTCATTCAAAGGGAATAAACTCACCTGTCTTCGAGGATTCAGGCCATACACAATAATTTACCCCGCTTTGGATCTGTGCTGCTTTTACCGGTACATATCCGTCACCCGTTATAGTAGTATGATTAGATGCTTCAAATACAATGTGTCCCTTAGGTGTGTCATATCCTTCTTCCGAAAGCATTGCCTGCGTCCACTTATCGGCATCTAAAGAAGCAGCTTTCTTAAACGATTCAAGAACAACCTTTGTACATGAATATCCATCCATATGATCAAAAGTTATATCATCTCCGTTGTAAGCCTTTATCTGTTCTGCAAATGCTTTATCAGACTCACTGTTATCTGTATCTACCGACATTGGCGTACATAAAAGTTTCTCTGCATCTGACCCGATCTGCTCTACAAACTCAGGCTGAAACGGAAAATATATGGCCATATGAGGCATTGTACTTAATCCGTTTTCTTTTAACTGTTTTATAAGGGCTACACCTGTTGCCGGAGTAGTAGAACAGGAGAAAATCATGTCTGCACCGGAATTCTTAATATCAGTGATAACCGAATAAAGATCTGTTGAACCAAATTCCCAGTAGTTCTCAGAAACCACTGTATATCCTGCTTCACTGAGATGACTTACAACCGATTCAATATTTGAACGTCCGTAATCTGTTTCATCCGCACATACAGCAATGGTCTTGTTAGGAAGGCTTAAACTTCCTTCTTCGACAAGTTCAAGGACTGTTTCTGAACAAGTCTCTCCATATGCACCCGAATCCCAGCCAAACTTGAAAAAATGCTTATAAGTATCTAAATCTTCTGCTATCTTGTCTGAGATCGCTGACGATACCGGTTCAAGGGTTGCCATCGGTATATCATATTTCCTGGCAAGTTCCATCGTTGCTATACCTACAGCAGAGTTAAATGACTCACAGAAAAGGAAATCAACCTTATCACTTGTTATCAGTTTTTCACAGTTTGAAAGACCGGTCTGTGCATTCGATCCCGTATCATAATAGATAACTTCTACTTTCTTTGTTACACCGTCAACCTCTATGCCGCCTGCAGTATTAACCTCATCTACTGCCATCTGGATACCTGTGTTAACATGAACGCCGGCCTCTGCTGAGCTTCCGGTCGTCGGTCCGGATACACCTATCCTTATAACATCCTCACCTGTGGTACCCTGTTCTTTTGCTGACGATTCTGAACCTGCAGCCTTACCGCAGCCTGTCAGACATCCGATCATACAAAACGTCATAATTAATGCGATAAATTTTTTCTTCATAATATCCTCCTTCTACAATGACAAAGGCGCAGAAAAAAAAAGATTCTCTGCGCCTTTGCATTTCCCTTTGTGATTACATGGACAATCTTAACATTAAAAAATAAGTTTTCAATTGTAATAAAATCCAATATTCATTGTAATTATTTACAATGGATCAAAGTTCCATCAACTCCTTTATCCTGAAAGCAATATATAACCTGGATCTGTCTTCTGTTGAACGCAGATCACAATCGATCATTTCCGATATCTTCTTAAGATGATATGCAAATGTATTTCTGTGAACATGACACTTTTCGGCAGCATTTGGCATATTTGCGTCCTCCTCAAGATATACATCAAGGATGTGACAATACTCTGTCCCGTTCTTATTATCGTACTTCTCTAAAATACCGATATTAGTCTTGCGAAATTCCTTTAAACGTTTGTCATCACCAATACTCAGTATCAATTCCCATGTGCCCAGATCATCCCAGAACCGGATTTTCTCTCCACTCTTTTTCATAAGGCGGCATACTGTGGAAAGCTTGTCATAATAAAAGGAGAGTTCATTAAGCTTTAAACTGTTTCTGCTGACTGCAAAATGCAGTTTTATATCTTCATTCTTTATTTTTATGAATGATGCTGTCTTATCTGCTATTTTCAATATGATTTCCTCACATTCCTGTCTGTCTGTATCAGGTATAACCACTGTAAGATAGTTATCGAATCTGAAAATAACAAAATCATCCTTGTAGCGGCTTACTATTCTTTCGTAGATCTGCCTTAAACTATAATATATTTTAGTATAGTCGGATTGTTCATCATTACTTATAGTTATATCCGGCAGACATTTTATCATACAGTATTTTTTTGTTTTAAATACCTCATGTTTACTGAAATATGTTGCGTATTCATCCTCATTTTCAGGAGAAAGAATAACTCCCCTGAATGCAGAGCACATATTCCTGTCAGCCTCTTCTTCTCTGATGATCATAGCGCAGTATCGCCTGGCAAACTCCACTAATTTTACATTCCATGGCAGGGTAAAGACCGGAAAGGCATTTTCATTGGCAAAATCAATCAGTTCCTGTGGTACAGATTCAATATATGGTCCAATATTAATTACCAGTCCGGTCGCTCCGGCTTTCTTTATTTCTTTTGCAAAATTTATAAGTTCATTTCCCTTTTGCCTAAGGATTCCTGTGTACAGTACAAGCTCTTCACCTTTCAGAAATTCCGCATTACTCTCAACTTCAACAATGTGAATCCAGCTTATGCTATTCCACAAACCTTCTTCTCCTCCCAGAAGCTCCATTTGATATTCACGAATAGCTGAATAATATATCTTCTCAATATTTACTGCCATATTCTATCGCCACCTTTATTTACAGTGCCTTTTGATAAATATCCGCAATCTGATCCTTTGTAAATACTATCGGATGATTTGCGATCCCGGCGGCAGAAACCTTCATACAGTTTTCCGTCATCCAGTCGATATCATCAATAACTATCCCAAGTTTTGACAATGATATATCCATATCAAGCTTTTGAAGAAGAGATCTTATACGATCACCGCATTCCTCCTCTCTCTTACCGCCAAATATCTTTGCTATATCCATAAACTTCTCCGGATTACCCTTATAAGACATATCAAGAACAACAGGTGTGAGTGCTGCCAGTCCCATACCATGTACTATATTTCTAAGTCCTGATGCCGGATGTTCCATGCCATGTGCCAGTGTGACACCGGCCTGATTTATCACCATTCCACCAATAGTACTGGCCAAAGATAGCTTTTCCCACTTTTCAATACTTTCATCCCCAAGATAAAGGTCGGTGAGACTCTCAGCGATCATTTTCATTCCATAAAGAGCAAGGGCATCGGAAAATGGCTGGGCAATCCTTGATGTATAAGCCTCGATACTGTGACAGAGTGCATCGAATCCTACACTTGCCAACACCTTTTTGGGCATTGTCATCATACATTCCGGATCAACAATTGAAGCTTTTGCTATGATCGCATTACATCGAAGAGACTTTTTATCTCCGTTTTCAGGATTTGTTAATACCGCAAAACCATTTCCCTCAGATCCTGTTCCGCAGGTTGTGGGGATCAATACCAGGTTCAGAGCTTTATCACTATGCCTTATCCCAAATATATATTCATTAATATCACCATCGTTTACTGCCAGAAATGCTACAGCCTTAGCACAGTCCATAATACTTCCGCCACCGATCGCCACAACAACATCTACATGATTTTCCCTGGCGATCTTTGCTCCTTCAATTGCTGTTGTTGTCAAGGGATTCTGTGATACCTGATCATACAGGAGGCTGTCAACGCCAGCCTCCTGAAGATGATCCTTAACCAGATCGTATAAACCGCTTTTTTTTGCACTGCTCATCCCGGTTACAATAAGAGCCTTGTTCCCGTATTTTTTTACTGTATTTCCTACCTCATGAACCCTGCCACATCCAAAAAGAATATTTACGGGAAGGTAATGATCAAAATTCATTATATAAACGTCCTTTCGTAATAATATTTAAGATAGTTCCCCTATAACCGACTCAAAAATATCCAAACCTGCCTCTAACTGTTCATCCGTCATAACAAGCGGCCCTAGAAAACGTATTACGTTATTGTATGTACCGGCGCCTTCCACCAGAAGACCTTTCTCGGCACAACGTTTTATTATCCCGGATGTCAGTTCACTATCCGGCTGTTTACTTTCCTTATCCTTGACAAACTCGATTCCTATCATGGCACCAAGACCTCTGACATCACCGACACATTCATATTTTTCCATTATCTCACAATAACGTTTCATGATCGTTTCACCCATCTTAAGAGATCTTCCTGCAAGATCATCGCGCTCCATGATCTCTATCGTCTTAAGAGCTGCTGCACATGCCAGTGCATTACCTCCAAAAGTACCTCCGATCGTACCACCTGCCGGAGCATCCATAATTTCTTTTGATGCAACTATCGCACCAAGGGGTACACCTGCCGCAATTGATTTGGCTGTAGCGATGATATCCGGCAATACACCTGCCTCTTTCCAATATCCGGACGCAAACATTTTTCCTGTTCTGCAAAATCCGGACTGTACCTCATCAGCTATAAGCAATATTCCATGCTCATCACAAAGCTCTCTTACTCTCCTTATCCATTCGATTGGAGCCGGGATAAAGCCTCCTTCTCCCTGAAGTGGCTCTACAACGATCGCTGCAATCGTATCAGCAGGAGCACATTGTTCGAACACTTCTTTTATTGTATCAATATAATACTCACACAAACTGTCCTTTGGCATTCCTTCCGGCTTTCTGTAATAATACGGAAACTGCGCCCTGAATACTCCTGATGGAAACGGTCCCATACCTATCGCATAGGCCTTTTTGGATGTCATCTGCATGGTCAGTAATGTACGCCCGTGAAATGCCCCGGAAAAAACGATAATATTCGGACGTCCTGTATATGCCTTTGCGATCTTTACGGCATTTTCATCTGCTTCAGCACCGCTGTTTACAAAATATGCCTTTTTTTCATTTCCGTTCACAGGAGCGATCTCACAGATTTTTTCCGCAAGATCGACATAACCTTTATGTGTAACCACATTAAACATCCCATGGAAATATTTCTCACTTTGTCTCTTCACTGCCTCTACCACTTCCGGCTCACAATGTCCTATATTTAAAACGCCGACGCCTCCTATCCAGTCAAGAAACATATTTCCGTCCACATCTTCAATCATTGCACCCTCTGCCCGCTCCATAACAACAGGGTATGCGCAACGGATCGCATTCGGAATATACTTACTTCTCTTTTCTATAATTTCCGCAGCCTTTGGTCCCGGCAAAGATGCTGTTATAATTTTAGGTAATTCTTCTCTTAACATCATAAACTCCTCCTTATAAACTTATATGATCGCGCGCTTTCGGATATGCAAAAAGGCATCAAACATTTCTGTCTGACGCCCTTGCCATGTATCAGATAATAAATTAAAATTCAAAATCGTGCAATATATCCAATGCACAATAAATAAAAAAATATTGTGCACCATGCACAGTCCATGTTATAAATATATATTATGGCTATTAAACTTAATGAACTATATATTACAACTCAAAGCATTTATCAGCTTGCTCTTGTAGCCGGCTCCCAAGGGCTTTCCAACATCGTAAACTGGGTTTATGTTGCTGAAGATCCTGGGGCTTTTGGTTTCTTAAATGAAAACGAACTGATCATTTCAACCGCAATGTTATACGATCATACAGAAAACTGGCTTATGAGTCTTATCATGCGGCTTATAGAAAAAAAATGCTCAGGCCTTATTCTTAATACAGGAAAGTATGTATCCTTGACAGATATCACTCCCGACATGATCTCTCTCTGCAATAAGCACAGTTTTCCTCTTTTGATAATGCCGTGGCATATACATATTTCTGATATAACTAAGGATTTTTGCGATCGCATCCTCTCTGATAACAACCAAAACGATCGTATAGGCTTCTATCAGATTCTTTCAGAGATAAAGAACAAGCTTATTCTTGAAAAATATTCCAATGATCTGCTCGCTCCTATTTTAAAATATGATCAGAAGCATAACAGTAACTTCATAAATACCCTGCAGGCCTACTTGAAATATCGCGGTAGTATAATCGACATTGCCAAAGAATGCTACTGTCACAGAAATACTGCCGCTAACCGCATTCACATAATTGAAAACTTAGGTTATAACCTTGAAGATCCCAATTTACGTTTTGAACTGATGTGTGCATTTGCCATCCGTGATTATTTAAATTCCAGTATTTAGCCCTTTTATTAACAATCTTTAACAGCATTGATTTCATTCCTGAAAACGGGTTTTCCCATGCTGTTTCAATCATTAATCTGATAACCGTAGCTTCTGTATCTATATCTGCACTGATAAACTATATACATTACAACAATTATACAAAACCTATATTAAATATTGCTGAGGCTGAAAGAAAGGTTTCCAACGGAGACATCTCCGTAGAAAGTACCCCCGGAACCGGATCATTATTTATTCTGACAATTCCCAATTCCTATGAATGATATCAGTACTTAAGGGCACGGTCTTCGTTTATCCTATCCTTATACCGCAAGGCTCAATATTTTTAATCTGTGTAACATAAACTGTAATGATATTACACAGGAATTTACAAATAAACAATATATTGATCAGCACTAATAGCATTCACCGGTCAACTGTTGAAGAATATTTTTATTTCTAATTCATTTAGATTATTCTACCATTCCGTATCAATTTTCAGCACAACATCATCTTGACAAACCCAAATAAGTGTATTATTGTATTATTGTTCTAATACAGTATTTCAATAATACAATAGATAAAGCAGAAAGGAGAATGAGAATGTCATGGAACCTGGATTCTGACCGTCCGATATTCATGCAGATCATAGAGCATATGGAATATGACATAGTATCCGGTGTACTGCCTCCCGGCTCAAAAGTACCAAGCGTAAGGGAGCTTGCATCCGAGGCTTCAGTTAATCCGAATACTATGCAGAAAGCTCTCAGTGAAATGGAGCGGAGGGGACTGATGCACACAGAACGTACCAGTGGCCGGTATGTAACTGATGACGAGAAAATTATTGCATCACTCAAAACAAATATTGCCTCTGTCGGGGTAGAAGGTTTTATTCAACAGATGAAAAGACTTGGACTTGACAGGGACGAAGTACTGAAACTGGTAGAAGATAATTATTAAGGAGGAATCATGAGTTCATTATTAAAGGTAAGTTCTCTTACCAAAAAATACGGAAATGTTACCGCGCTCAACAATCTGAATTTTGAGCTTGAGAGCGGGCACATCACAGGGCTCCTTGGACCTAATGGGAGCGGCAAGACGACGCTGATCAAGATAATATGCGGGCTGTTGCAGCCTACCTTAGGAAGCGTTACTGTTAAAGATCATCCGATAGGTGAGGAAAGCAAGAAAGTTATATCCTATCTTCCCGATACCACATATCTTGGCAGATCGGCTTCGGTGAGAGAAACCATCAACTTTTTTTGCGATTTTTACAAGGACTTTGATGCAGACAGAGCATACGACATGTTAAGCAGTCTCGGAATAAACCCGAATTCCCGCCTTCGTACCCTTTCAAAGGGAAACAGGGAAAAGGTTCAGCTGATCCTCGTCATGAGCCGCAGGGCCGATCTGTACGTGCTCGACGAACCTATAGCCGGTGTCGACCCCGCTGCAAGAGATTATATTTTAAATACGATCATAACAAATTACGATGAGAATGCTTCTATCCTCATATCAACACATCTGATATCCGATATTGAGAATATACTTGATGAAGTTATTTTCCTCAAACAGGGGGATATCGTCCGTTTCTGCGGTGTTGATGAGATTAGAAGCAATGAAGGTAAGTCTGTGGACAGTCTGTTCAGGGAGGTGTTCAAATGTTAGGAAAACTGATCAAACATGATTTTATCGCCACCTGGAAAATCCCGGTTTCCATTGATGCGGCACTTATAATACTGAGTATATTAACCGCCATTGTTCTACAGGCCGTCCCTCAAATCGATGATTCGATAGGAATGAGTATTTTCACATTTTCCTTCGTCGGGCTGTTCTACATAGGCATCATAGCTGCCAATGTAGTTACCATAGTATATCTGGTCATACGCTACTACAGGAACCTCTATACCTCCGAGGGATATCTTACTTTTACCCTGCCCGTTAAAACAGATATGATCATCCACTCAAAGGTCATAACAGGAACTGTCTGGGTCTTTCTTTCATACCTTTGTACCATCATATCCCTGTTGATCGCAGGTCTGGGACTATTTAATACAATTGATGTTCCCAGGGAAGATATCATCGATACATTAAGGGAAATAGGTTCCGTCATAGGTTTTTCAGAACCTGGATTTACCGGAATATTAGTTCTCACATTCATTATTACACCTGTCTCCACGGTTCTTAGCATGTATTTCTGCGTAAGTATCGGTCAGCTCTGGCAGAATCACAAGGTTCTTGGAGCGGTTCTGTGCATCATTGGTTTATACATCATAAACCAGTTAGTATCCCAGTTTGCATTCATGGGATCAGGGTTCTATAATCTGATGCTTTCGCAAGAAGCTGATATCGACCTTGCATTCGGGCGGGTATACAGGAACATGTTACTGATCATCAACATAATAGTATTGATCCAAAGCATCATATATTATATGGTATGCCTTATCATATCAAGAAAAAAGCTCAATCTGGATTGACCTGTAAACTTTAGCTGAGCAGACTTTACAGGTTCAGTATTATATAAATATAATAAAGATACCCCG
The DNA here is from genome assembly GCA_024687745.1 of Lachnospiraceae bacterium. Classification (GTDB taxonomy): domain Bacteria; phylum Bacillota; class Clostridia; order Lachnospirales; family Lachnospiraceae; genus UBA2868. The sequence goes on along the minus strand of JAILEM010000173.1, from coordinate 3,344 downwards.
GACTTGTAATATTAACAGAGCTTCAGCTCTTATTGAACTGAAGCTCTTTAATGCAAAATTTTGATTTTCCCCTCTATCAGATAGCTTTCTCCATTATAAATTTATAAACAGGTATCACTTCAATCGTTAGATCGTCTTTTGTAATTGTATGCTCTTCTTCATTGGTTACAATGATCAGGCGCTTTACTCCTTCTGTTTTTGTCGCAAAAGACAAGAGACTTTTTGTTTCCCTATCTTCTGCTGTTTCCAAATTGTATGCAACCTGAATGGCACAACCTTCTTCCGGAAGATAAAAATCAATATCAATTCCCCTTTGCGTAGATTTGAAATAATATACTTCATCACCATATCTGCGCTTTAAATATACCGCAACTGCATTCTCCAAAAGTGCTGATGGTTTATCTACAAGAAACAACGACAGAATACCATTATCATAAAAATAAAATCGTGGAGTACTCTCCTTTTCTGCGAACTTAGCGACATAATTTCTATTTCTAAAAAGCAGATACGCATTTTCCGCATAAGCAGTATAATCTATCATGGAGTCCGTTGATGTTTTGGTTCCGGTTGCCTTTACGTTTCCGGCTAATGTGTTAAATGAAATTTCACGCATCACTGTTTCAGCTATTTTCTTTATCATAAGCCTAAGTGCCATCTTATTGTTCACTTTTTCACGCTCTATAATGTCTCCAAGAAGAACCTTCTCATAAACACTCTTAACATATTCCCTTTTATTGAATAAATGCTGTGATTCAGGAAATCCTCCACTCATAATATATTCCTGACATCCTCTGCGAATCCTGGCAACTTTAGACGATGTAAGAAATGCTTTTTCATCATGAGCTATGCCCTTATAATCTAGTGTCTCTCTAAATGAAAAGGGCATAATCATTTTGGAAAGATACCTTCCCCCAAGAACCTTTTCCATCTCAGAACTGAGCATTTTTGCATTACTTCCTGTAATGTATACATGCCTTTTCTGATCAGCCATTCTTCTGGCAAAATGTTCCCATCCATCTATGATTTGAATTTCATCGAAGAAATAGTAAATCTCACTTGCATCTGTCAGCTCATATGCAGTCTCAACAATGTCATTGAAGTCATCCTTTGTGAAGCCTAACAGTCTATCATCCTCAAAGTTAACATAGATTATCTGAGACCAGTCACAGCCTGCTTCAACAAGTTCTCTGGCAATCTTGTATAAAAGCGTTGCTTTCCCCGCTCTTCTAATTCCCACAAGAATGTAATTAATATTCTTCTCGAAATAATAGTCACGACTTATGATCTCGGTGTTTTGTATTCTCTCAATCCGCTCTAAAATAACCTGTTTCAATATGTTATGATTCATATTTACCTCCAACTATCATATTGTCACGATGTTATACCATATATTCTATCGTATACGCACGATAATATCAAGCAGAATTATCGTGCGCATTTGTTGTCCTTTCTCAAGCAGCACTCTCCTTAAATAATATTTATAATCAAGCTCATAGGCTTAATCATCAAGTCAAGACTCGCTCGTCATAAAAACTTTAATATAAACATAGTGCGTTAACCTTCGAGTCATTTTATGCTTCCGCAAGGAAATAAGAAAAGCAATAATAATAATTCCCCCACATCTTCCAATTTCATGCTATAATAACTCTGTTAGGCTTTAATGCCGGCAAGCTTTAACTATGTCAGTGATATCTTCCACCATTAAGAAATTGCACAGGTGGACATTAAGACATGCAATAACCGGAGGACCTACATATGCAATGGTATGCTTTAATAGGAATACTCGCTACCGCTGTTCTTATTATCGAAAACTATGATATCTTTTTCAGTCGTGGTAATTATAGGAATTTCCCCGAAATATCTGTTTACAGAAAATTTTTATACGGCATTTTGTCGTATTACATTACCGACATACTTTGGGGAACATTGGATAGTCTGGGGCTTACCGCTTTACTATACGTAGACACCGTTATCTACTATATTGCTATGGCTGTGGGCGTGCTTTATTGGACCCAATATGTAGTCACGTATCTTGCAGAAGATAATGGCTTCAGTCGCTTTCTTTTCTGGGCCGGCCGTGTGTGCTTTGCCATTGTTCTTACAGTTACCTTTATTAATATTTTTACACCCATTCTGTTCTGGTTTGATGCAAGCGGAACTTATCATGCCGGCATCTTCAGACATATACAGTTATTGTTTCAGATTCTTTTGCTTCTTTTGACATCCATTTATACACTCAAAGCGATACCGCACGCAGAAGGAATGGCGAAAAAACGATACCGTACGATCTGCTTATTTGGATTTGTTGTTGCACTCCTTTTACTTATTCAGCTTCCATATCCATTTCTTCCTTTGTACACGATCGGATATATGCTCGGATCCGGTTTGCTCCATTCTTTCGTAGTTAGTGATGAAGTAGATGAATTGATGCAGCATCAATCAGAACTAGCTATCGCTGCAAACAAAGCGAAGTCCTCGTTTTTGTCAAATATGTCTCATGAGATCCGAACTCCGATAAATGTTGTGCTCGGAATGAATGAGATGATACTGCGTGAAAGTGAGGATCAAAATATACTTAAATATGCTGCAAGCATTAGGTCAGCCGGTAACACTTTGCGAAGCATTGTCAACGACATTCTTGACTTTTCAAAAATCGAAGCCGGCAAAATGGAGGTCACCCCGGTCGATTATGATCTGGCTTCTGTTCTTAATGATCTTGTAAATATGGTGCAGTCACGTGCAGATAATAAGGGACTCGTCCTAAACCTTAACTTCAATCCCAATACGCCTAAACAACTGCACGGCGATGAGATACGTCTCAAACAGATTATCACGAACATTCTTACCAATGCGGTAAAATACACAGAAAAAGGAAGTGTCACCTTTTCCCTGGACTTTAAAAAGGATTCAAGCTACATTGACTTTATTTTCTTGGAAGTATCGGTAAGTGACACAGGAATCGGAATCCGTCAGGAAGATATAGAAAAACTTTTCCTACAATTTGACCGTATCGACGAGAAGCGCAACAGGCACATCGAGGGTACGGGGCTCGGAATGAATATCACGCAAAGTCTGCTTGAATTGATGAACAGCCATCTTGAAGTAAAGAGTGTATATGGTGAAGGATCGGTCTTCTCATTTAAACTTAAGCAAAAGGTTGTATCATGGGATACCATTGGCAATTATGAAGAGACTTACCGCACCTCCCTCTCTCACCAAAAGAGGTCCAAGACAACGTTTATTGCACCTGATGCTGTAGTTCTGATGGTCGATGATAATCCGATGAACCTTATGGTTTTTGAAAATCTTCTTAAACGGACAAAGATACAGATTGACACGGCTGA
>JAILEM010000144.1 GCA_024687745.1 Lachnospiraceae bacterium | reverse complement strand
TTAATAGGAAGACAGAACAGGAGAAAGCTGTTATGAGTGATAAAAGATCAGAGGAGATCCTGTCTGTCAGGAATCTGGACACGGGATATATGAAGAGAAAGGATCGGATATGTATAGTAAGAGATATAAATATGTCTTCCCAAAAAGGAGAGATAACCTCAATACTCGGACCAAACGGATCGGGTAAGACAACCTTTATATATACTGTAGCGGGACTTTTAAAGAGACTTGGCGGAAGTATAGAGCTTAACGGTAAGGATACAGATTCTCTGACAGGTAATGAGATAGCAAGAAATATGGCGGTTCTACTTACCAAGAGGCCGGATACCGAATGGATGACCGTAAGGGACATGGTGGAGGCAGGCAGATATCCTTATACCGGAAGACTCGGTATCCTTAAGGGAGAGGACGAGGAGATAGTAGATGGGATACTGGATGAATTTGAGCTGACAGGGATGGAGGATAAGTATTTTTATAAATTAAGCGACGGACAGAAGCAGAGAGTAATGATCGCAAGAGCACTCTGCCAGCAGCCAAAGCTTCTTATCCTGGATGAACCGACAGGTTTCCTTGATATCAGATATAAGTATGATATATCGGAGCTTATAATTAAGCTTGCGGCAGAAAAGAACATAGCTGTGATCCTCTCCGTTCATGAGCTTGATATAGCAAAAAGGATATCGGATAAGGTTCTGTGCTTTAAGAACGGGGTGGTCGAATATTACGGGGAAGCAGATATGGCCTTTGAGAAGGAGCATATAAGGGAGCTCTTTGATTTAAGCAGCTATGACGGAACCGAAAAGTAAACAGTCTTGACGATTTCCTGAAAAAACATTATCATTTTTTTGTCCGGATGAAAGATGGTATCAGCTTTTAATGCCGGATAAAAAGATTAACATTTATCATGTAGTGGGAGAGAAAAATGGAAAAACTGTTTAAGCTTAAGGAAAATGGAACCAATGTGCGCACGGAAATAATGGCCGGCGTGACAACCTTTATGACAATGGCATATATCCTTGCTGTCAATCCCGGTATTTTGTCGGAGGCGGGAATGGATTTCGGAAAGGTCTTTGCGGCAACCGCGATCGCATCCGCCATTGCTTCCGTAATGATGGGATTATACGCAAATCTGCCGTTTGCCTTATCGGCAGGTATGGGGCTAAATGCCATGTTTGCCTATACTGTATGCCTTGGAATGGGTTATTCCTGGAAATGGGCCCTTTCAGCCATTCTTGTAGAGGGAATAATATTTCTGATATTAACGTTTACCAACGCCAGGGAGGCTATTGTAACAGGTATTCCTGCCAATCTTAAAAAGGCGATAGGCGTCGGGGTGGGGTTCCTTATAACCTTTGTAGGCCTTAAAAATGGCGGACTGATAGTGGATGATGGCGCAAATCTTACAGGTCTCAATCCCGAATGGTATAAGGGCGCACCACTGATAGCGGTTATAGGGATCATTATCACAGCCATCCTGCTTGTAAGGAAGGTAAAGGGAGCCTTGCTCATAGGTATGGCTATATCAACTCTTATCGGAATTCCGCTCGGGGTCACGACCTATGCCGGGGGGAGCTACCTTCCCTCCGCTCCGTATTTTGCTGAGTTTGCTTTTGGGGAAATAACAGCGAGTCCGGATGCATTGTTCGATTTTGTGATAGTAGTCTTTACCTTCCTGTATTTTGATATGTTTGATACAGTTGGTACCCTTATTGCCTGTGCAGGAAAGTCGGGAATGATCAAAGAGGACGGAAGTATTCCGAATGCAAAAAAAGCCCTGATGACTGATGCCGTAGGAACAACAGCGGGAGCATTTCTCGGGACCTCAACCGTAACTACCTTTATAGAAAGCTCGGCAGGTGTGGCAGAGGGAGGAAGAACAGGTCTTACGGCAGTTACTGTGGGATTTTTGTTCCTTGTCTCTCTTTTCTTAGAGCCTGTTTTCGGATCTATACCGGGAGCTGCAACCGCACCCGCACTCATAATCGTCGGATTTTTGATGATGAGTGAGGTAAAGAATATAGACTTCTCTGATTATACAGAGGGAATACCGGCATTTATGACAATGATATTTATGGTATTCACATCCAGTGCTTCCGACGGAATAATGTTTGGATTGTTCTCTTATGTATTGTTAAAGTCATTTACCGGAAAGGTAAAGGAGATAAATCCCGTCCTGTGGATCATCACGGCTCTGTTTGTTATTAAGGTG
>JAILEM010000142.1 GCA_024687745.1 Lachnospiraceae bacterium | reverse complement strand
TGTTTCAGGATCAACGCGGCCTATCAGCTTTCTTTTTGATTTGGAACGCTTGAGCTCCGGATCCCAGAATGATTGGTTTTCATAGGCATATGTGATGCCAGATCTCTTGTCGGTCTGATATACAATTCCCATAGTTTGCCTCCTTTATCTTTATGTGTATAGCATAACACATAAAGATGTTTATTGCAACAAAAAATGCCAAAAAAGCTAGAATTTTTCTGGCTTCTTGGCATTTTTATATGACCGAAAACTCTTTATGTGAAAGATACCATATCTGGGAAAGTGTGAATAGTAACGAGCTTTTTGATCGAGGTGTTTTTATAGGACACTCAAAAGGATATCCTTTTATCAGAAGGGAAAACAGGGAGAGCATAAGGCAGAAGGAGGATTTTATGGGATCAGGTTTTTCAAAGAGATGTCCAAAATGTGGTTTTGAATTTTATTCACATAATGGTGTTGGATTTTTATTTCCAAAGGTATATGCAGAAACAGTGCAATTGGCAAAATCGGGAAAACTGGGTAATGAGATACAGGACTTCTTTAAGAATCATGAGGATGGTGTGATAAATACGGAATCGGTAACTTTGTGCTGCGATAGATGCGGTCATTTATCTAACGGCAAGGATCTTACAATGTATGTTCCGAAGGATAATAAACCGGAAAAGATCAAGCATGGACGATGGTCGGTTGCAATGCCTTATGAGGGTGCTAAATATGTAGCGCCCTGGGATTTAAAAGAAGGTTTTGAGAAATATGCATTATATGCTCATAGCTGCGAAAAGTGTGGTGGAGAAATGCGCATCGTAAAAGATGATGAAGAACTGCTGTGCCCTGAATGTAAGATACCCATGGAAACGGGACACATTATTATGTGGGATTAAGGAGGCCGAGGATGAACAACGCAGATGCATTAAAGGCATTACAGGATTATTACGATATACAGTCACCGACAGCAGATGATGAGTTTAAGTTCACTGAGGCTATTGGATATTTGATAGAGGAGACAAAGGATCCCAAGTATATGTGTGAGCTTGGCTGGTACTACTGCTCGAAGAAGAGGTTTGACTTGGAGCTTAAGTATCTTGAGATGGCTGCAGAGTACGGATATCTGCCTGCCATGGAAGAACTTGGATATATGTGGTACTACGGCCAGCACGGTGAGAAGGATTATGACAAGGCCTTCTATTATTTCACTAAGGGCGCCGAGGGGGACGGTTCAAACGGAAACCTCTGGTGTAAGTACAAACTGGCTGATATGTACCGCTATGGCTGTTCCGTTGAAAAAGATGAAGATAAATACAGAGAGATGATAGAAGAAGCCTACGAGCAGGTGAAGAATCCCGGGTATTTGAACGATCCTTTTCCGGAGATATCTCTTAGGCTTGCCGGGATCCGGGATGAGCAGGGAAGGAAGGATGAAGCCATAAAGCTCCTTAGAAAAGCAAAAGAATTCATGGCAGAGAGGTTATCCGTTGAAGCTTTCTGGGGACATATCGAAGTCATGGGCAGAATAGTCCGCTATCTGTATAAGCTTACGAAGTTTGATAAGGAAAGAGCTGATTTTTACGATCTGTTCTATCTGACGGAAAAGCCCGGAAACTACATGATCAGCTACAGAAATAAGAAGTATGAGATCAGGGTTGAGGATGAGGACGGACAGTCAGCGATAGGTTATGATGGAAAATGGTACAGGAGTTTTGAGGACTTCTGCCAGAAGGCAATGATAGGAAAGAACAGTATTACAAGTATATACGATGAGATAAGAGTGGAGGGAGTGTAATGAATAAGACAGGATTAGCGGAAGTAATTGATAGTGAGCAGGCAAGATATGAGGAGTACACGGAGTTACTGGTAAGGAGGGACCAGCTGATTAAGGAAGCAGGCTCATATATGACAGCTTATACAGCAGAGTTCGGTGATCTGATCACGGCTAACTTCGAGCTTAAGATCGAGTGCATAAAGAAAAAGAAGATGATCAGTTACTGCCGCAGGCGGATGAACAGGGGTCTTGCAATTGATGCTACACATATGCAGGATGAGATCGAACAGGAGATGAAGCTCTATTATGTTCAGCTTAAGGAGATGATGACTGATACAGAAAATGCAAAAAAAGCTGAAAGTGTAGGAGAGTACCGCTTCCGGAGGGCTAAGAAGATCTACCGCAGGCTGGCGAAGATCTTGCATCCGGATATCAACAAAAAGACCATGGAGGATGAAAATCTCAAGGAACTGTGGACAAGGATCGCTGCCGCATATCAGCACAGTGATGTGGATGAACTGGATGATCTTGAAGTTCTGGTACATAGGGCAATGGAGGAGATTGGAGACGAGGGCTTTGAGATTGATTTTTCCGATATAGAGGAGCGAATCGAACGAGTAGAGCGGCAGATCAATGATATATTGACAACGGAGCCTTATACCTACGGAGAAATCCTTAATGACAAGGAGAAGAAAGCTGCATTCCTGGAGCAGCTTAAGGCGGAGAAGGAAGATTACGAACAGTATCTTGAGATACTTACAAAGTCATTGGAAGAGATGCTTAACGCGGGAGGCGTTACACTGGTATGGAAAACGAGCTGATAATCAATAAAAAGAACATGGTATCCCTGGTGACGGATAATCCGCTCGGGGAACTGATAAAACCCTTAAGTCATGAGATCCTGCTGTTTGATTCTTATGTGGCAGGGACTACGCATATCAAGGATGAGACTGTCTTCGATGAGATAAAGGTAGGGGATAAGCTTATCCTGCAGCGGGAGCCTGAAAACCGGTTTGATGAGAATGCAATACTTGTGCTTGATGATAAGAAGCGGAAGCTCGGGTATATCCCGGAGAAGGATAATATCGTGTTTTCAAGGCTTATGGATGCCGGCAAATATCTGATTGCTAAGATCGATAGAATGGAGGAGAAGGGCTCCTTCAGGCAGATCAATATCAGCATATATCTGGTGGATTTTTGATAGATTATAGCTGTGTCATAAATTTCCCTCAGAGTGATGGGAGTGTGGTATAATAAGGACAGATTTTCATAAGGAGGGCCTGCCATGCCGAAGGGAAGTAATCAGAAGCTGAAACTATACTATCTAGCCCGTATAATGTTGGAGAAGACAGATGATGAGCATATGATCACGATGCCCGAGATCAAGAGCGCTCTTGAGGCTTACGGGGTTACAGCAGACAGGAAAAGCCTGTATGATGACCTGGAAGCACTTCGTACTCTTGGTATAGATGTGCTGGGAGAGAAGGTGGGACGAAATTTCTATTATCATGTCGGAGGCAAGCAGTTTGAGATAGCGGAGCTTAAGCTCCTTGTTGATGCGATCCAGTCCTCCAAGTTTATCACTGAGAAGAAATCCAATGAATTGATAAAAAAGCTTACCGGTATGGCGAGCAAATACGAGGCTGAGCAGTTGAAACGCCAGGTAGTGGTTCAGGGCAGAGTAAAAACGATGAATGAGAGCATCTATTACTTTGTTGATGATGTTCACCGCGCCATTGCCGAGAATAAGAAAATCCGTTTCGAGTATATGAAGTGGAACTAAGAGAAGAAGATGGTCCGCCGCAGAGAAGAATCATATGTTGTAAGTCCATGGGCACTTACCTGGGATGATGAGAATTACTACCTGATCGCATATGATGAAGAAGCAGAAAGCATCAAGCATTTCCGTGTCGATAAGCTTAAGAGTATCCAGGTGCTTGATGAGAAGCGTACAGGTAAGGATGAGTTTAAGGCATTCAACCTGGCAAAGTATTCCAAGATGAGTTTCGGAATGTTTGGTGGAGAGCCCACTAAGGTAAAGATTGAATTCAACAATGAGATGGCAGGGGTTTTTATAGACAGGTTTGGCCGGGACATCCTGATCCGTTCTGCAAAGAAGAAGAAGGGTTGGTCAGAGATCAGTGTTGATGTAGCCTTAAGCGACCAGTTCCTGGGATGGATATTTGCCCTGGG
>JAILEM010000116.1 GCA_024687745.1 Lachnospiraceae bacterium | reverse complement strand
GAGTTTGATATACCCTTTGACCGTCAGCAGCTTGCGGACTACCTCAATGTGGAACGCTCTGTGCTATCAAATGAATTGAGCAAGATGCAGAGGGACGGACTGATACGATGCAGGAAGAACCATTTTGAGATCATATAACAGCAGCGCAGATGACCATTTTTAGCCATGTTAAGGATTTACCGCAGAGAAGACGATAGTATCTTCTCTCCAGTGACCTTATCCACACCCCGAACATAGCTGACCGGACAGCATTCCTGGAGCCGCTTTATTTGCTCCTTCTTTGGCGGTGCAGTGGTGCCCCTTGCTGCAACCTAGTATCCGATTTCGTTCAGCTCGTATTGCCCCATGAAAAACTTGTTGGGGTTGAGATGCAGGAGTTCCATGATCCTGCATACCCGGGAGAAACTCGCATGCATAACATACCCGGGGATATTCTCGTATTTCTGATATACCGACAAATAGATCCCCAGCTTCTCAGCTGCTTCCCTTTGTGACATTCCAAGGTAGAGCCGCATTGCTTTAATGATCCTGTGTCCTTCCATTTTTTCACTCCCTTTATTCATCAGATTTCTTGCACGATACCGGGCAGCATTTCTGGACTGATCTACGGAGCAGATAACTCACACGCCCTTTTCCGTGGGCAACTGCCTTGTATCCCGATTCATTCAGTACATATTGCCCTTGGTAGAATTTTCTGGGATTCAGATGCAGGATCTTAAGGATCATACAAACCTCTGAGAATCCTCCTCTCAGGATATATCCGGCTTCTTTCTCATACCTATAATACACTAAATGGGATATTCCGGCTTTTTTGCAACCTCTTCCTGAGAAAGGCCCAGATAGATCCGCATAGCTTTGATTACCTTGTGTGCTTCTGTATTCTTCGATGCCGCATCATCATAATCGATTGCTCGTCTCATAGAGACTACCTCCTTTACATTCAGTTGTTGGTATCTTACCGTACTTTGCAGAAAAGTTCAAGTAGCTGTGTCCGAAGCGTAAGAGAACGACAGCAGATTGCTGTAGGCATCAGAGAAGATGATATGCGGATTATCTTCCTGCAATAGACTGCGGTCTGTGCCTTCAGCGAGGTCGAGTACCATTTTGTAGGTCTCACCAATATTCTTCACGAGACGGATATTTGCTGTGCCGCCGATCTTCTCGCAGATGGTATACATCCATTCCATGAGATTTTCATAGGATACCTGCAGCGTTGCAGTTTGTTCCCAGCAAGCCCCCGATACTGAGCCGATTGATAAGCCGGGAATGCGACGGTTATCATTGAGGAGCGTATTTTGCCTGACAATATCATGCACAATTTCGCTGTATGACTTCTGCGCCGTGACGTTGTATGTCGGGTGGATAATGCGGCGCTCCAGCAGACACATGAGGAAACGCCCCCGCACTGTCAGGTAGTCGCCGTTTTTAGCATCAGTATCGATCTGCACTGACTCAATAATGCCGAAATGCTGAAATCATTCAGATGATACATCAAACATACAGCGATTTGTGTCAATTGTGTCCGCCACTTGATGAAGAACAGTACCCTCATGCTGAAAAAATGCTTCCTGCTGCTTTGTTTGAGGTATTAAAGATAAGCAATGGTGTTCTATAAAAACGCTGTCTTTGATACCAACAGAAAAAGCCTTCTCCGGCACATAAGTGCTGAAAAAGGCTTGAAATAAAGGGATTTCGAGGTTCCACTGTGTTTTACGGCAGAGCTTCGGAAGCCCTTTTTCTGTTTATTCGATTGTCGCTGGCCGGTTCTATGGCTTTTTGAACTTACCCCTCAAAACCGGCTGCCAGAGGAATAATTAAAAAGTGTGGAAAAATTAAAAGGTTCAACCAAGCCGCAAAAAATTTACACTTGATTTCTATTTTAGTGTCTACTCAACAACTCAATACTAACGCTGATACGAAAAAATCACATCGTTTTAGAGGAGACAGGTGCAAGGTTTTTGAAACAAATCCGCAAAAAAGCTTGCACTTTTTAGAATGGCGACTTGAAATTGGCAGCATTTTACTGCATTATTCATGATATAACTGATAGAAAAATACCACAAATCAGAGGTTTATACCGTTTTCAAGCTGATTTCGGAGGGAATCTGAGAAAAACGGGTTATTGAGGAGACACTATTTTAGTATTGACATACTAAATTCAATGTGATATAATACCAACAGAAAGCTAAAGGAGGTATCTTTCTATGCCAGATATTTTTACTCCCCTCCTGATAAAAAGCAAAGAACTAAAAAACCGCATTGTAATGGGAGCCGCAGAATGTACCGACCCCCAAAAGTTAGACCTCAAATCTAGCAATTGGAGGTCGGTATTTTTATGGCAAAATATAGTTATGAATTAAAAAAGGAAGTAGTGGATGCATATAATAACGACGAGGGCAGTTATAGATATCTTGCGAAAAAGTTTAAAATACCAAATAAAGCACCAATTCAACGTTGGGTCAACAATTATAATGCTTTTGGTGATGATGGACTTAGACATCCCCCCAAAAATGGAATTTATTCTTTTCAAAAGAAGCTTTCTGTGGTAGAATTATATTTATCAAGTGAGATCTCCTATCAGGAATTAGCCATACAAGAAGGAATTATTAACCCGAATATGATTGCAAACTGGGTACAACGTTTTCGAGCTGGCGGTCCGGATGCATTGAGACCTCATAAGAAAGGTCGAAAGAAAACAATGAATAGTTACAAAGAAAAATCATCTTCCACATCAGTTGAGGCTTCCGTTGACGCAAGTGCAGATCACATAAAAGAATTAGAGGATGAACTATTAAAGCTTAGAATTGAAAATGCTTTTTTAAAAGAACTGAGGAGACTGCGTTTAGAGGACGAAGCAGAAATGAGAGAACGGCGCGAATCATTAACAGTCTCCGAGGACAGTTCAAACTAAAAGACCTTCTCTCGTATACCAGAATGCCAAAAGCGACGTATATGTACTGGCAAAAAAGATTTGATAAGGATAATCCTGATAGAGAAATTGAAGAAGCAATTCTTGCTATTCGTAAGAACAACAAAGACTATGGATACCGTAGAGTTCTAGGGGAGCTTCGCAATCAGGGATGGAAAATCAACAAGAAGAAAGTACAGCGCATTATGCAGAATCTTTTTCTCCAGGTAAAATCATACACCCGTAAAAGTCGAAAATACAGTTCCTATAAGGGAAAAGTAGGAACAATTGCACCTAACAGAATACACAGACGCTTTATGACACATATCCCACATCAAAAGATTACAACTGATACAACTGAATTCAAGTATTATGAGGTTGATAATAAAGGGAAAATGACTATGCATAAAGCTTATTTGGATCCATTTTTGGACATGTATAATGGAGAAATAATTAGCTTTGGTATAGCTAAACACCCATCTGCCCAAAACATAATGGAGGCTCTTGAGAAAGCGATAAATATCACATCTGACTGTCCTTATCGAAGAATTTTTCATTCAGATCAGGGGTGGGCTTATCAAATGAAAGCATATTCGAGTAGATTAAAAAAAGAACGTATTTTACAAAGTATGTCAAGGAAAGGAAACTGTCTGGATAATTCAGTAATGGAAAACTTCTTTGGTTTGCTTAAGCAAGAAATATACTATGGCGTAGTATATTATAGCTATGAAGAGCTGAAATCTGCAATAGAACGATACATAAAGTATTACAACGAGCAAAGAATCAAAGAGAGATTAGGATGGATGAGTCCTGTTCAATATAGGCTCAGCCTCTTTCCTGCATAAAAATAGCGTAGCAGTCAATTAACTGCTACGCTTACAAAGTCTAACTTTTTGGGGTCACATCA
>JAILEM010000103.1 GCA_024687745.1 Lachnospiraceae bacterium | reverse complement strand
CTCAACAGTCTTTCTACCGGATACCATCTTTTCAAAGGAAGAAGCTATAATCTCCATGACATGTATTTCAAAATAGCTATCCTCATCGTTATACACATCAGACACTCTCATATTATCACCATTGATAACCGCATATTCTCTGCTTTCATTAATATCCATAGCCGCTCACGTCCTTTCTTTATTTATCGAAGGAATTTACATTTTCGGGATTTCCCTATGATCTGCCAGTATTCTTCTGAAACAGGGTCCTTTTTCTTCATCCAGCGTATATGCACAAAGTGTAAAATCCGTTTTATATAATATTTTAAAATCCGGCCTCAAAAGAGGATTGACGAGGACAGCAGTCTGGGATAAGCTTTTATATATGATAAAAAATTAAAATTGTCATCAGTAACCTTAAATTGATTTTTGCCTGCGACAATGAAAGGATCATGATAATGAAAAAAGAAATAACAATTATATCAGCTCTACTAACCTTTATTTTAGCACTTGCTTTTCCGATGACCATTAAAGCGGAAAATACAAAGGTACTGCCCTTTACCGGACCTTTGGACTATTCCGTATCCGACAACTGGCTTTATGACGGAGTGAATCCCGAAAACGAAGTAGATGTATTTATTGTGGCTCCCACGGTAGATACTAAGAGTAAGAATAATTCCATCCTCACATCGGAATACAGGAAGAGATTTACCAATGCAATGAACCAGCAGAAAGCCCTTTATGAAGAAACTGCAAGGGTATATGCTCCCTTTTACAGACAGGCCTCAATGAATGTATATTCAATGACTGATGAAGCTTCCAAAGACCGGATATTTAACAATGCCTATTCGGATGTATCCGCTGCATTTAAATATTATATAGAGAACAAAAACGACGGAAGACCGCTTATACTTGCAGGCTTTTCCCAGGGGGCGGATATGTGTTACAGACTGCTCGAGGAATATTATGGCGGGGACAGTGAAGATGCCGTTTCTTTACGTGATAATCTCATAGCAGTCTACGCAATTGGCTGGAGTATGACAGAGGAAATGCTGAAAGAATATCCGCAGATCGTTCCTGCCAGCGGTGAATCCGATACCGGAGTTGTAGTAAGCTATGAATGCGAAAACGGAGAAGTCACAGACTCCATAGTCATTCCCTCGGGAACAAAGGCTATTTCCATAAATCCTCTCAACTGGAGAACTGACAGTGAGGAAGCAGATAAATCGCTTAATAAGGGAAGTGTGACACAGGACAGTAAAACAGGAGAAATAACCTCTGTGGAAAAAGGAAAATACGGTGCATATATAGATCCCGACAGAGGCTCGCTTATCGTAACGGGAATTGATACAGAGGCTTATCCTGCAGTACTTCCGATCTTCCCCGAGGGCTGTTTTCATCTCTATGATAACTTCCTTTTCTTTATGAACCTTCAGGAAAATATTCAGAAACGTACCGACAGCTTCTTAAGCATGGCAGTTGATGAGGCAGCCTGATCTTAAGACAGAAATAAAAAATGCTATACTGATATTATAAACAGTAAAAATACATTAAAATTTTTTCATTATGTACATACATCAGGAGGAAAAACATGAAGATCGCGATAATCGGTTCCGGTGCTATCGGATGCCTTGTAGGAGCATATCTTAGCACATCAAACGAAGTATGTATGATCGCAAGAAGGCAAAAGGTCGTTGATACTATCAACAAAGACGGTATAACTGTATTCGAAAAGGATGGCAAGGTTGACCATTACCATGAAAATGTAACTTCAGCTCTATCCGGAAAATGTACAGAAAAGATGGATCTTGTGATCATGACAGTCAAGGGCTATGATACAGAATCGGCTATGGAACTGAATAAGGATCTCATCGGGGATGAGACCATACTTATGACATTTCAAAACGGCGGCGGCAATGATCTTAAGCTTGCGCGATTTGCTCCAAAGGATCGGATCCTTGTAGCTGTGATAACCGATAACGTTGTAAACTTAGACAACGGCAACATAAGCCACAGCGGAAAGGGTATAACCTTCATAGGCAAAGATTCAACGAATAAGAAGGTTGAGGAGGTGATCAGTTCATTTGAATCCTCAGATCTTGATATTTCATTATCGGATAACATCCAGCATATAGTATGGAATAAACTCTTCGTCAACCTTTCCATCAATGCTTTTACAGCCATCACCAAATCCCCTATCGGAATGACTATTGACAATGATTACGCTTGGAACTTCGTTGAGAAGCTTGTCTGTGAAGCGATAGATGTAGCAGAGGCCGAGGGGCAGCATTTCTCCTGCCTTGAGGTCCTCACATTCATCCACAAAACCTGTGAAGAGATGTCAAAGGGCTTTTCATCAATGTCCCAGGATGTTATGAACTGCCGAAAGACCGAGATTGACTCTATCAACGGTTATGTAGTTGACAGAGCCGCCGTTCATAATGTTCCCGCACCTTATAATACTTTTGTCAGAAATCTTATTCATGCGATCGAAAATACCTATAAGGAACAGATAAAGCCTCAGAATAAATACCATACAGGGGATATCATCATTAAAGAGGGAGCAAAGGATGACATACTGTACAAGGTCATGCAGGGCAGCGTTACCCTGTATTTAAACTACGGAAAGGAGAACGAATACCTCTTAGGTGCCTATACCAAGGGAAGCTTCTTCGGTGAATACAGCTGTCTTTCAGGAAAATCAAGTCCTTATACTGCAATAGCCAATGAAGAAACCATAGTAATGGAAATTCCCAAAAAGGATATCCATAATTATATTTCTCTCAATCCAAGGAATGCCGAAACTCTTTTTGAAACTATGGCTCAAAAATCAGCGATGCT
>JAILEM010000062.1 GCA_024687745.1 Lachnospiraceae bacterium | reverse complement strand
TCAATACGTTATATAATTATCCGCCGAAGATTCAGGAAAGAGTCAAATCTCTGGATGAGTATAAGGACAGCATACCGACGCAGAAGAATAAGATCGCGGCGAAGCTCATGGCCTGCATACTGTTTGTTGTGATCCTTAGCCTGACACTCCGCTTTATAAATGGGTGCACGACATTTCCGGAGGTTTTTGGATATGGGTTCCTGCTTTGGACGATCGTGAATCTTTGGGATGCGATCGTACTGGATATCATCTGGTTTTGCCATGATCCGCACTTTGTGTTTAAGGGTACAGAGGACATGGTGAAGGACTACCATGATTACCGGTTTCATATCAAAGGCTTCTTTATCGGAGAAGGTCTGGCTTTGGTCGTTTGTGCGTTAGCTGGATTGGTTGTGCATTTTCTTCTTTAATGGTCAATGGGGCAGTGACAGTGGTCTGTTATTGAGACCATCAAAATAATGGTAAAATATACTTGACTTACCATTATTTTGATGGTTATATTTAATTGGAGGTGGTAGTATGACAAAAGAGTACTTAACTTCAAAGTATACGAATTCTAATGAAATAAAGGATGTACGCAAACTGCTTAGTCTTACGCAGAAACAGTTTGCAGATTTTGTCGGTGTATCAAAGCCTACTATCGAAAGGTGGGAATCGGGCGATGAAAGAATAACCGGTCCTATTGTTCTTCTTTTAGAAATACTAAGACGAAATCCGGAAATAGAGAATGAATTTACTCTGCCACAAAGAGAAACACCGATGCGGCTTAAGTACTACTACAAAGATATGCTTTGTACGCTTATTGATGTAGATGAGATTAAGCAGCGTGTTCATATTAAGAATTATACAGACAACCTTTTGTTTAGGGCCTTTGGGAAAAATGAGAGCCCCTCATTTGCCGATTATGAGGAATTTCTGGAGTCAAGGTGTTTCCCCAAATCGCGAGATAAGATGAAACTGATGCTTAAGGAGTATGATATTCCTTTTTATGATCCGCTGCTCATTATAGAAAGGACCGGTGGACGTATGGAGGAAGATGATTTCCGAATTGTGGTAGAAAGGTAAACCCATGGTTGAGTTATTTGAAAAAGAATTAATAGAAACAGAAAACAGATCATCTAAGGGTAATCAGTTTAAGTGGAGAAATGGTGATATATGGTATAAAGCAGATTACACGGGTTACGAAGGTTTAGCTGAATATACCATATCGAATCTTTTACGTATGTCTTCTCTTAGAGAGGAAGAATTTCTACTTTATGAATTGGAAGACATTAAATATAAAAGCGTTGTTTTTCATGGAGTAAAAAGTAAAAATTTTTTAGAACCGGGTTGGCAGTTAATCACCTTGGAACGCCTGTTTAAAAATGTCTATGGTCAAAGTTTGAATTCAATTATATATAAGACAGAAAGTCTTGAAAACAGGTTAAACCTTATGGTTAAAGAAACTGAGAGAATAACCGGTTTGAAAGAATTTGGAGTATATATGTCGAAAATGCTGACAATTGATGCGCTCTTTTTGAACGAAGACAGACACACTCATAATATTGCTGTTTTGTTAAACGGAAATGGTGAGTTCAGGCTTTGCCCGATATTTGATCAAGGAGCGGGCCTTCTGTCCGATATAACTATGGACTATCCGCTGGGGGAGGATATTTTCAAGTTGATGGATTGGGTAAAGGCAAAAACTTTCTGTGACAGTTTTTATGAGCAATTGGATGTGGCAGAAAAGTTGTATGGATCGAATATCAGATTCAGATTCACAAAGAAGGATGTAGCAGATATTATTGATAGAGTTCCTTGCGATAGTTACAGCAATGAAATAAAGGAAAGAGTTAAGGCTATATGCTTTGAAAAAATGAGGCAGATGAATTATTTGTTTAATGCTCCGTGGGGACGGGGTTAGTACGAAAACGATAACGTTGAAACTGTGACTCAGGTTTCAAAGGCCATATTGGCCTCCCGAAGATTTGATCCGTTCGGAAGTATTTATACAAAACTCCGGTATTATTCGCCGGAATCTTCTGTTTTATATAAAGAAGTCAATAAACATACAGTTATAGAAATGCACCCCCTTCCTGCTCATATAGGGGGTGCATCGTTATAATTGAGGTATCAGATGATATCTCCTATGAGCCTACATATCCTCCTCGTCCGGAAATTCGGCAGAGTCAAGCAGTTCATCGAAAGCGTCGGCTACCGCCTCGTATTCGTCATCATCATCGATATATTCAAGAACGGGTTCTTCATTGGGATCCTCGGGATTTTCGCTGTATCTGTAAAACCATACGAGCTCTTCATCGTCTTCATTATCCTCCGATACAGGGAGAAGAGCTATGTAATCATGTCCGTCCACCTCGAGAATGGTGAGTACGGAACAGTTAACGACACTGCCGTCATCAAGTTCAAGTTCTACGGTCATTTCTTCATCTTCAATATTTATATCTGATCTGTCTGTATCGTTCATTGCTATTCCTCCTTACAGGTGAGATGCCAACTTTTTTCTGTATAATATCATAGTTCCTTGAAAATTGATATATAAACTGATAAAATAGCTATATATAGAACATTTGGATAGCAAGCGGTAATGTGCCAAGATGATTTGTCCTTTATGGAATCGGCAGGTGATGGTGTAATATGATTATTTCGTCCACGGCAAAAGAAGATAAGATAAGATATCTCAGGGATCTTATAAGGGATAGTAATCATATAGTATGCCTTATGGGTGTAGGCATGGAGATCGAGTGCGGAGGCAGGAACCTCTGGAGCTCAGATGAGGCTTACAGGATCGAGGATGAATACGGCCTTTCTCCCGAGGAGATCTTATCGGGTGCTTTCTATTCCACAAAAAAACAGAAATTTTATGAATTCTACAATAAAGAGATCCTGCATGTGGATATCCATCCGGGAGCAGGATACCATGCGATAAAGCATCTTCAGGATATCGGGAAGCTCTCGGCGGTGATCACACGCGATATTTTGGGACTCCCTGAGGAAGCCGGGATAAATAATGTCATAAGGCTTCGCGGAAACAGAAATGTCAATCAGTGTCCGCAGTGTCATAAGTTTTATGATATAGGTTTTATGAGAAGCTTTAAAACGATCCCGCTCTGTACGCAGTGTCAGGCGCCCATAAGGCCAAGGATACAGCTGTATGGGGAAATGATCAGAAATGATGTGCTAACAGCCGCATCTGAGGCTGTATTTAATGCGGGGATAATACTGGTGCTTGGAACCAATATGGGGTCCCCTATGGTATCAAGTCTGTTGCAGTATTATGAAGGCAGTCATAAGATACTTATCACATTACATGAGCACCATAATGACAGTAATGCTGATCTGTTTATTCATGGAAAGGTGGAGGATATACTTCCCAAGGTAGTATACTGAACTCGGGTAGAGTAGTATATTCCGGAACAGATGATTCATAATGAACGAGTTTAAGGTATCAAAAGGTATTGCAGATGAATACGGAGCAAGTGTAAGTGAAGCAGGGATCAATTTCTGCTTCGCTTCTTCATGTTGTACAACTGTTTTTTTATGCCTGTACGGAAAAGATCATAAGCTGATAAAAAAGATAGACATGCTCCCCTATAAAGACGTGGGAGATACTTACAGTGTCTGCATATCGGGCATGGCTCCGGAGGATGTTTTTTATACCTATGAAGTCGACGGAAGAGTCACGGAAGACAGATATGAAAAGAATGCCCTTAGGCTCAGGAAGTGGGGAGAGAGCAGAAGAAGCGGAAAGATCAACCTTTCGGCAATATATACCGATGATTTTGACTGGGGGGACGACAGACCGCTGAATATACCCTATGAGGAGGTTATAGCCTATGAGCTTCATGTAAGGGGATATACAAGGCATTCATCTTTGAAGACTGTACACAGGGGTACATATCTGGGGCTGACGGAAAAGACGGATCATTTCAGGGAAATATCGGTCAACCAGCTGATACTTATGCCCGCCTATGATTTTGATGAGATAGATGAGAATAAACGAACGGAATTCTTAAAAGAGGGTGACGATCCCGAAAGGATAAATTACTGGGGCTTTAAAGCCGCGGCATATTTCATGCCAAAGCCGGAGTTTTCATACAGTGATGATTTTGTGAATGAGTTCAAGACAATGGTGAAGTCCATGCACGCTGCCGGGATAGAAGTCATTATGAGATTCTATTTCCCGGACTCAGTGAACAGGAATCTGATAATACCATGTCTGAAGCACTGGGTGATCCGCTATCATATAGACGGGTTCTTCCTCATGGGGGAGGATATACCCATGGATCTGATAGCTACAGAACCGGTTCTTTGTAACAGCAAGATTTATTACAGGGCCTTTAACAAAGAAACGATATTCGGAAAGAAATATGAGAATGTAAACAGATGTCTGGCAAAAGCTGATGACAGTTTTATGAACATCGCAAGAAGATTCCTCAAGAGTGATGAGGATATGCTTGCAGCTTTTACGGAAGCCAACAGATATAATCCTTCGGATATAAGGAGGATCAATTACATAACTTCATATGAGGGATTTACCTTAAACGATCTTGTATCCTATGATTACAAGCATAATGAGGCAAACGGTGAGGGTAACCGGGACGGAACTGATTATAATTACAGTTGGAACTGTGGATATGAAGGCATGTCCAGGAAGAAATCCGTCAGGGAGTTAAGGCTTAAGCAGATGAAAAATGCACTCATGATGCTCTTTTTGTCAAGGGGAGTGCCGGTGATGCTTGAAGGCGATGAGTTTATGAATACAAGGGGCGGTAATAACAATCCCTATTGTCAGGATAATGAGATCAGCTGGGTCAAGCGCAGGAGTAACAGGGAGGCAGAAGAGTTTTTTGACTTTGTAAAGAGGTTATCAAAGCTAAGGAGGGAGCATCCGATACTTCATATGAGCCATGAACCCGGACTCATAGATTCACTTTCCTGCGGATATCCCGATCTTTCATATCATTCGGAAAATGCCTGGTATCCCAGGTTTTCAAATCACGTCAGGAATGTCGGGGTAATGTACTGCGGTCTTTATGAAAAGAAGAAGGACGGGGAAAGTGATGATTTCTTTTACGCCGGCTACAATATGCACTGGGAGGATCATAAATATGCTCTTCCTAAGCTCCCCGAGGGACTTTGCTGGAGCCTGGAGCTTTCAAGTGACAGGGGAGCATATGATGATTATAAAGACCAGCTTTTAACTGTCAATGACAGTATCGTTATACACCAAAGGTCGATAATACTGTTAAGGAGCAGTAAGGCTAAAGCAGGAAAGAAAACCTCCGAGAGGAAGACAGAAAAGTCAGTCAGGAGATAAAGGACTATGGCAGATGACAGATATATTGCATATGTTGCAAGCTATACAAGGCTCAGCGACAAAGGGATAAGGATCTTTGACGTGGATGTGGAAAAGGGAAGGATGACCGAGAGGGATCAGATAAATATAACAAATTCCTCCTATATAACCATATCCCATAACGGAAGATATCTCTATTCCATAACGGATACCGGAGTAGGAGCCTTTGAGATACAGAAGAACGGAGATCTTAAGGTTATAAATATAGTATCCATAAACGGTATGAGGGGATGCTATCTTTCCACGGACTATGAAGACAGATTCCTCTTCGTTGCCGGATATCATGATGGGAAGGTTACAGCCTTAAGACTTGATAAAAACGGCGGAATAGACAGTATTACCGATGAGATATATATGAAGGGGATGGGAAGCATTGCGGAGAGAAATTTCAGACCCCATGTAAGCTGCGTCAAGATGACAAGGGATAATAAGTATCTTTGCGCCTGCGCGATCGGTCTCGATCATGTAATGATCTATTCCTTAGACAGGGAAAAAGGCACGCTCAAGCTTGTGGACATAGTAAGATGTGCGCAGGAAAGTGCGCCAAAATACATAAAATTCAGGCGGGACGGGAAGTTTGCCTATGTTGTACACGAACTCAGCAACACCATAGATGTTTACGAATATCATGACGGGGATAATAATATGCCTGTATTCAACAGGGTACAGAGGATATCGACCCTTAATGATTATCATGCGGGAGGTTCGGCGGCCTGTGCTCTCGAGTTTTCCCCGGATCACAGATTTGTCTTCACATCCAATGCAGGTGACAACAGCGTCGGAGCTTTTGAGATAGACCAGGAAACCGGTATGTTAAAAAAACGCTTCGTACTGCCGATAAGCGGGGATTATCCCAAGGACATAGCCTGCTTCCCTGATATGAAGCATATAATAAGTATAAATCATGAATCCGATTCGATCACATTTTTTACGTTGAATCTGGAGGAAAACACCATCGTCATGAACGGACCTGAATTAAAGGTGCCAAAGGGAAACTGTGCAGTTATAATGAAGCTTCCCGAATAAAAGGGAAATGGGATCGCCGATATGAAAGAATACCTGAAAAAAGATCGGGCTAAAGCCTTTTTGCATATTATAAAAAGGTCTTTAGCCTTAAAAATTGTTACGGGCGGATTGATGCTTTTTGCCTGTGCCGTAGTTTTTTGGCTGCAGACCGATGCGGTTTATGGGGGAGAGAAGGAAGAAACAGAGGAAAAGGGAGAGACCCCGGAAACCGTCAAAGATGAGCTTCCAAAAGTATCTGCAGATGACTGGGAATTAGTGCTTGTGAACAAGCAGAATTACATCAGGGAGGGTATGGAGCCTGAGCTTGGATCGTTATCTGACGGGCATAAGGTCGATAAGAGGATAGTCAGAGCCTATGAGAGAATGAGTGAGGCAGCAAAAAAAGACGGAGTCATTCTTGTTATCTGCTCTGCGTACAGGGACTATGATTATCAGACCGGGCTGTTTGATAAAAAGATAAAAGGATATATGTCCGAAGGACTTCCATATCTTGATGCCTACAGAAATTCGGCTTTTTCCGTTACTGTTCCGGGAACCAGTGAGCATACCCTGGGTCTTGCGCTTGATATAGTCGCTGAGGATTATTCAAGGCTTGATGAAGGGTTTGAGGAGACCGACCAGGGGAAATGGCTTAAGGAACATGCTCCGGAATACGGTTTTATATTAAGGTATCCGAAGGATAAGGAATATATCACGGGTATAACATATGAGCCATGGCATTTCAGGTATGTTGGCGTGGAGAGCGCGGAATATATTACCGAAAACGGATTGGTTCTTGAAGAATATGTCAGGCTGCTTAAAGAAAGAGAAGAGTGAAAATGATCGTATGTACAGGGTGATACAAAGGGACGGACTTGCAAAAAGAGCAGAGTTATCAACGGTACACGGGAAGATACAGACTCCTGTGTTTATGAATGTGGGAACGGTAGCAGCCATAAAGGGGGCTGTTTCCACTGTTGATCTTAAGGAGATAGGGTGTCAGGTTCAGCTGTCAAATACCTATCATCTCCATGTCAGGACGGGAGACAGATTAATAAAGGAGCTTGGAGGGCTTCATAAGTTTATGGTATGGGACAGACCCATTCTTACAGACTCCGGAGGCTTTCAGGTCTTTTCGCTCAGCACACTCAGAAGGATAAAGGAGGAGGGGGTATATTTTAACTCCCATATCGACGGAAGAAAGATATTCATGGGACCTGAGGAGAGCATACGCATACAGTCAAACCTCGGATCCACCATAGCCATGGCCTTTGATGAATGCCCTCCGTCCAAGGCGGATCAGACCTATATAAGGGAATCGGTACTAAGAACGACCAGATGGCTTATAAGGTGTAAGAATGAGATCGAAAAGCTTAACGGCATGGAGGATACGATAAATAAGTCCCAGCTCCTCTTTGGTATTAATCAGGGCGGTATTTATGATGATATAAGGAAGGAACATGCAGATGCAATAAGTGAGCTTGAGCTTTCCGGTTATGCGATAGGCGGACTTGCCGTCGGAGAGAGTCATGAGGAAATGTATCATGTTATAGAAGAAACGGTTCCCCGCCTGCCAAAGGATAAGCCGGTATATCTTATGGGAGTCGGAACACCTGAAAATATACTCGAGGCTGTGGAGAGAGGAGTTGACTTTTTTGACTGTGTATATCCCTCGAGGAATGGAAGGCACGGACATGTCTATACCGATCACGGAAAGCTTAATCTGTTCAACGCAAAGTACGAAAAGGATATGAGACCGATAGATGAAGGCTGTTCATGCCCTGCCTGCAGGACTTATTCGAGAGCATATATAAGACATCTGCTTAAGGCAAAGGAAATGCTTGGCATGAGACTGTGTGTTCTGCATAACCTGAATTATTATAATAATATGATGTCCGAGATAAGGGAGGCAATAGAGAATAAAAACTATAAGGAGTACAAAAAGGATAAG
Source organism: Lachnospiraceae bacterium (assembly GCA_024687745.1). Classification (GTDB taxonomy): domain Bacteria; phylum Bacillota; class Clostridia; order Lachnospirales; family Lachnospiraceae; genus UBA2868. The sequence goes on along the minus strand of JAILEM010000062.1, from coordinate 64,244 downwards.
CTTGAAGGCTTTTCCTTTAAGGAAGAATAAAAAAATCTTGATGAAACAGGTGTAATTGTGTATAGTATCTGTTGAAACTAAAATCCTTAAACGGTTTAACCTATATTTATAAAATGGAGGAATTAAGATGAGTTCGATTGTAATGGCAGCAGACGGTACAGGATCCCAGGCCCAGAGTATCTTGATATTGGTGGTATATATAGTGATCTTTGGAGCGATCATGTATTTCATGATCTTTAAGCCTCAGAAGAAGGAACAGAACAGACTTAAAGCAATGCTTTCCGATCTGGCTGTCGGCGACTGTATACTTACAAACAGCGGATTTTACGGAATAGTAATAGATATTCAGGATGACACGGTCATCGTAGAGTTCGGAAATAACAAAAACTGCAGGATACCGATGCAGAAGTCGGCTATTTCCCAGGTAGAGAAGGCTGATGGCGAATAAAGGTCAGATGCAGGGATGCCCGCAGGGCATCCTGATTTATCTGTATTAAAACCCGGAGTTACCGTCAAATGACGGGTCTTTCGATGATATGCTTCCGGGAAATGAATTCAAGGAGGATCAGATGGGATATAATATCGGATTGATACCGGGCGACGGTATAGGACCGGAGATCATAAATGAAGCTGTAAAGGTACTTGATGCCGTTGCGGATAAATATGGAGATGATTTTAACTATTCCAGGCTTTTTCTCGGAGGGGCATCCATCGATGCTTACGGAGTTCCCCTCACCGAGGAGACCGTTGCTAAGGCAAAGGAGCAGGATGCTGTTCTGATGGGCTCGATAGGAGGGGATGCAAAGACCTCTCCCTGGTACAGGCTTGAGCCTTCAAAACGTCCCGAAGCAGGGCTTCTTGGAATAAGAAAGGCACTTAATCTTTTTGCAAATCTCAGACCTGCCGTACTGTATAAGGAGCTTTCCGGGGCCTGTCCCTTAAAGGAGGAGCTCACAGAGGGCGGATTTGATTTCATGATAATGCGGGAGCTTACCGGAGGCCTTTATTTCGGAGAACGAAAGACCTATGAGGAAAACGGGATAAGGACAGCCATGGATACTCTTGTATATAATGAGGATGAGATAAGAAGGATAGCCATTAAGGCCTTTGAAACGGCAAAGAGAAGGAATAATAAGGTCACAAGCGTTGACAAGGCCAATGTCCTTGATTCCTCAAGACTCTGGAGAAGTGTCGTGGAGGAGGTGTCAAAGGATTATCCCGGTGTAATGCTTGAACACATGCTGGTGGATAATTGCGCAATGCAGATAGTGAGGAATCCTAAACAGTTTGACGTTATCCTTACTGAGAACATGTTCGGAGATATCCTTTCCGATGAGGCGAGCATGGTCACAGGATCGATCGGAATGCTGGCATCGGCAAGCCTTAATGACACAAGCTTTGGTCTCTATGAGCCTTCACACGGTTCGGCTCCGGATATAGCCGGACAGAACAAGGCTAATCCCATAGCTACTATCCTTTCTGCCTCGATGATGTTAAGGTTCTCTCTCGACCTTGCCATGGAGGCTGACGCGATCGACAGGGCAGTGGCCATAGTTCTTGAAGAAGGCTACAGGACGGTTGATATAATGTCTGAAGGAAATACCCTCCTTGGAACAAAGGAGATGGGAGATATGATAGCCGGAAAGATTAAACGGTGATGATATTTTGGTAATTACAACAGATTTAAAATAAGAGTTTAGGGCAGGTGAAGAAAATGAAAAGTGATGCTGTAAAGAAGGGTGCCCAGGCTGCACCGCACAGATCCCTGTTTAATGCGCTGGGATTTACAAAGGAAGAAATGGAAAGGCCTCTTGTCGGGATCGTAAGCTCATACAATGAGATAGTTCCGGGACATATGAATCTTGATAAGATCGTAAATGCCGTAAAGCAGGGTGTTGCAATGGCAGGAGGTACACCGGTTGTTTTTCCGGCCATAGCAGTGTGCGACGGAATAGCGATGGGACATATAGGGATGAAATATTCACTCGTTACCAGGGATCTTATAGCCGATTCCACAGAGTGTATGGCACTTGCCCATCAGTTTGATGCCCTTGTTATGGTACCAAACTGTGATAAGAATGTACCGGGGCTTCTTATGGCTGCTGCAAGGGTTAATCTTCCGACCGTTTTTGTGTCCGGAGGTCCGATGCTCGCAGGACATGTACATGGCCATAAGACTTCTCTCTCAAGCATGTTCGAGGCAGTAGGTGCAAATGCGGCAGGAAAGATCGATGATGACGAGCTGAAATATTTTGAGGAAAATGCATGCCCGACATGCGGATCATGCTCCGGTATGTATACGGCAAATTCGATGAACTGTCTTACCGAGGCACTGGGAATGGGCCTTAGGGGTAACGGTACCATCCCCGCTGTTTACTCAAACAGGATAAGACTTGCCAAGGAAGCCGGGATGGCTGTTATGGAAATGTATAAAAAGAATATAAGGGCAAGGGATATAATCACAAAGGAAGCAATTATCAATGCACTTACCGTAGATATGGCGCTTGGATGTTCCACAAACTCCATGCTCCACATACCTGCCATAGCTCATGAGATAGGCTTTGATTTTGATATAGAGATAGCAAATGAGATAAGTGAAAAGACTCCCAATCTCTGCCATCTTGCTCCCGCGGGGCCGACTTATATGGAGGATCTTAATGAAGCCGGCGGAGTTTATGCTGTCATGAAGCAGCTTGCGGATCTTGGTCTTTTAAATACCGATTGCATGACGGTTACCGGAAAGACTATAGGTGAGAACATAAAGCATGCCATAAATCTCAATCCTGAGGTCATAAGGCCTAACGACAACCCTTATTCCGGGACGGGCGGACTTGCTGTGCTTAAAGGAAACCTTGCACCCGATGGCAGTGTTGTAAAACGTTCTGCAGTGGCACCTGAGATGTTAAAGCATGAAGGACCTGCAAGAGTGTTTGACTGTGAAGAGGATGCCATAGATGCGATCAAGGGTGGCAGAATAGTTGAAGGAGATGTTGTCGTTATAAGGTATGAGGGGCCCAAGGGAGGCCCGGGAATGAGAGAAATGCTAAATCCCACCTCGGCGATAGCGGGAATGGGACTTGGAAGCAGCGTTGCCCTTATCACTGACGGAAGATTTTCAGGAGCATCAAGGGGAGCATCCATTGGACATGTATCGCCGGAGGCAGCAGTGGGAGGCCCCATAGCCTTTGTTAAGGAAGGCGATATCATAAAGATAGATATTCCCGCCATGAAGCTTGATATTGATATAAGTGATGAGGAAATGGAGAAGAGAAGGTCGGAATGGAGACCGAGAGAGCCAAAGGTTACCACGGGTTATCTTGCCAGATATGAGAAGCTTGTTACAAGCGGTAACAGGGGAGCCATATTAAATGTTCCCGGATAACCGTGACGGACACTTGCGGATCTTTGAATAATCCAATGACAGGATCCATAGGCCTAAGATGAAGGAGAAAGACAGATGCAGATGACTGGTTCACAGATAGTTATGGAAGTATTAAAGGAGAACGGGGTGGACACCGTTTTTGGTTATCCCGGAGGAACCATCCTTAATATTTACGATACACTTTATGATTACAGGGATAGCATAAAGCATTATCTCACAAGCCATGAACAGGGAGCGGCACATGCCGCGGACGGATATGCAAGAGCGACAGGCAAGGTTGGAGTATGCTTTGCCACATCGGGTCCCGGAGCGACCAATCTTGTTACCGGAATAGCGACGGCCTATATGGATTCCGTGCCCTTAGTGGCCATAACGGCAAATGTTGCTCTGCCTCTTCTTGGAAAGGATACCTTCCAGGAGGTGGATATAGCAGGTATAACGATGCCGATAACAAAGCACGGCTATATAGTCAAGGATGTAAATGAGCTTGCCGGTACTTTGAGAAAAGCATTTGCCATAGCCCGTTCGGGAAGACCCGGTCCTGTACTTGTGGATATAACCAAGGATGTTACCGCCAACAAGGCGGAATTTAAGCCGGGTAAGCCCGAAACACTTACGATCACCGGGAAATATACCGAAGAAGATCTGGAAAAAGCGCTAAAGCTTATAAAAAGATCAAAAAAGCCCTTTATTTACACCGGAGGAGGAACCGTAATATCCGGTGCGAGCAAAGAACTTTCGGAATTTGCGCATAAGCTTGATGCTCCCGTATGTGATACCCTTATGGGGAAGGGCGGATTTGACGGAAGGGATCCCCTCTATACGGGAATGATAGGAATGCACGGCACCAAGGCATCTAACTTTGGAGTGAGCAGATGTGATCTCCTTATCGCGATCGGAGCAAGGTTCTCGGATCGTGTCATCGGAAACGCAAAGAAATTTGCAAACAGTGCAAAGATCATTCATATTGATATCGATCCGGCCGAGATAAACAAAAATATCAAGGTGGATTCAAGCGTTATCGGAGACGTAAAGGAGATACTCGGTATACTCAACGAAAGGATGGAAAAGTGTGATCATACCGAGTGGATAGAAGAGGTCAATAAATTAAAGGAGCAGTTTCCGCTTGATTATGACCATTCTGTTCTTACCTGTCCTTATATAATCGAAGAGCTTTATAAGCAGACCGGGGGAAATGCCATAATCACAACCGATGTGGGACAGCATCAGATGTGGGCTGCTCAGTATTATCTTTATAAGGAACCCCGTACATTTATCTCATCGGGAGGACTCGGAACCATGGGGTACGGTCTTGGCGCTTCGATAGGTGCAAAGGTCGGAAGACCCGATAAGACCGTCATCAATATCGGTGGAGACGGGTGCTTCAGGATGAATATGAATGAGCTTGCGACTGCAAGCAACTATAATATCCCGATCATCCAGGTGGTGATCAATAATTCAGTACTGGGTATGGTAAGACAGTGGCAGACTCTCTTCTATAACAAGAGATATTCCAATACCATACTTTCCGATAAGGTGGATTATTGTAAGGTTGCCGAGGGTCTTGGCTGTAAGGCGGCAAGGATCACAAGGAAGGAAGAGGTAGAGGAAAAGATAAAATGGGCTCTCTCTCTTAAGGAACCCGTTGTCCTTGAGGTGATCGTGGATCCTGATGATAAGGTATTTCCCATGGTTCCCGCAGGAGCTCCCATATCGGATGCTTTTGATGCTTCCGATATGGAAAGTAAGTAAGCTTTTATCCGGACCGGATCCGGTTTGACCCTGCCCGGTTAAAGTGATACATTGTAAGTTAAAATAAGAATATTATACAGGAGGAGATTAAAGGTGAGCAGAGTTTACAATTTTTCGGCAGGACCGGCAGTATTGCCCGAAGAAGTACTCAGAGAGGCCGCAGATGAGATGCTTGATTATCAGGGCAGCGGCATGTCAGTGATGGAGATGAGCCATCGTTCCAAGACATATGATAATATCATTAAAGAGGCAGAAAAGGATCTTCGTGATATCATGAACATCCCCGATAATTATAAGGTGCTGTTCTTACAGGGAGGCGCAAGCCAGCAGTTTGCGATGATACCCATGAACCTTATGAAAAATAAGGTTGCCGATTATATCATAACCGGACAGTGGGCCAAGAAGGCATGGAAGGAAGCACAGATCTATGGAAAGGCCAATGCGATTGCCTCATCTGAGGATAAGACCTTTTCGTACATCCCCGATTGCTCGGATCTTCCTATATCCGAAGATGCCGACTATGTTTATATCTGCGAGAATAATACGATCTACGGAACAAAGTTTAAGACACTTCCAAATACCAAAGGAAAGACACTTGTTGCGGATGTATCCTCATGCTTTCTGTCAGAGCCTGTGGATGTTACAAAATACGGACTGATCTATGGCGGAGTACAGAAGAATGTAGGACCTGCCGGTGTTGTTATCGTGATAATAAGAGAGGATCTTATCACGGAAGATACACTTCCGATGACTCCTACAATGCTTAAGTATAAAACACATGCCGATGCGGATTCTCTTTATAATACACCTCCTGCTTACGGTATATATATCTGCGGAAAGGTGTTTAAGTGGATAAAGAAGATGGGCGGACTTTCAAAGATGAAGGAGATCAATGAAAAGAAGGCAAAGATCTTATATGATTTCCTTGACGGATCAAAGCTTTTTAAGGGTACCGTGGAGAAGGATTCAAGATCACTTATGAATGTACCCTTTGTAACCGGAAACGAAGAGCTTGATGCTAAGTTTGTAAAGGAAGCTGCAGCGGAAGGCCTTGTGAGTCTTAAGGGACACAGAACCGTCGGAGGAATGAGGGCTTCTATCTATAATGCGATGCCCATAGAGGGTGTTGAGAAGCTTGTTGAATTTATGAAGAAATTTGAGAAGGAGAACGGTTAAATGTTTAAATATGCTTGTTTGAATCCCATCTCTGAGGTAGGACTTGAGAAATTTACTGATTCCTTTACAAAGGTTGAAGATATAAAGGATGCCGATGGCGTTCTTGTGCGTTCGGCTTCAATGCATGATATGGAGCTTCCCGATGGTCTGCTTGCCGTAGCAAGAGCAGGGGCCGGTGTCAATAACATTCCTCTTGATGAATGCGCAAAGAAGGGGATAGTCGTATTTAATACACCCGGAGCGAATGCAAACGGGGTAAAGGAACTTGTTTTTGCCGGAATGCTTCTTGCATCCAGAGATGTTGTCGGCGGTATAGAGTGGGTTAAGGCAAATAAGGGCAGTGAAACCATAGCAAAGGATGCCGAAAAGGAAAAGAAGAAATTTGCCGGTACCGAGATCATGAACAAAAAGCTTGGTATAATAGGTCTTGGAGCCATAGGTGTAAGAGTTGCCAACGCCGCCAAACATATGGGAATGGAAGTGTACGGTTATGATCCCTATATTTCGGTTGATGCCGCATGGAATCTTTCAAGAGATATAAAGCATGTTCTTAATGTGGAAGAGATATACGAGGAATGCGATATAATAACCATCCATGTTCCGCTTATGGATTCGACAAAGGGAACCATAAGTAAAGAAGCAGTGAGCAGGATGAAGGACGGAGTCATAATCCTTAACTTTGCAAGGGATCTCCTTGTGGATGAAGAGGCTGTGATAGAGGCCATAAAGAACGGAAAAGTAAGGAAATACGTAACCGATTTCCCCAATACCACGACTGCGGGAACCGAAGGCTGCATAGTCATCCCTCATCTTGGAGCTTCTACGGAGGAATCCGAGGATAACTGTGCAAAGATGGCCGTAAAAGAGCTTATGGACTATCTTGAAAACGGAAACATCATAAATTCCGTCAATTTCCCAAAGGCAGATATGGGAATCTGCCAGAGTGCCGGAAGAGTAGCCATACATCATACCAATACAGCCAACATGATCACTAAGTTCACCGCAAATTTCGGTGATCTTGGTATAAACATTACCGACATGATCAACAAATCAAAGGGTGATTATGCTTATACCATGATCGATGTTGAATCCCCGGTAACGGCGGAGATAGTTGAAAAGCTCAGAGCTATCGAAGGAGTCATCAGGGTAAGGGTAGTAAAATAAAACTTATCTTATTTCAATATCAACATCGGGGCCGAGATCTTCCTTTAGCTTGTTCTCGGCCTCGACGCCTTGTTCACTGGCAAGATCCATATATTTTATAAAAACATCTTCGACGTTCATCCCGGTTTCTTTTGAAAGCTCCTCCATAACGGGCTTTAGCTTTTCAAGCTGAAAAGAGATCGGGGTTTTTTGCGGATCGATGTCTTTAAGAACCTCCTCCGCATATTTATTAATTCTTTCAAGAAATTTCCTGTCCGAGTCATTCATGATATGTTTTCTCCTTAAGATATTTTGTTCAACAATAATATCATCTGTATTCTTTCTTGTCAAAAGGCGGCCTGTGGCTTAAAATATAAGGATAGTGTATAAGGGCTCATAATGCCCGGACACAGATAAGGAGACCGGACAATGGCAGATATCTTACCTTTTTATGCAATAAGACCAAAGAAGGGACTTGAGAGCAGGATAGCGGCTCTTCCCTATGATGTATATAACAGAGCAGAGGCAAAGGCCTGCGTGGAGGGCGACGAATATTCTTTTTTAAGGATAGACAGGGCCGAGACACAGCTGCCCGATGATGTTGATACCTATGATGATGCAGTATATTCAAAGGCAGAAGAGCTTTTTGAGGATATGATCTCAAAGGGGGATCTTGTAAAGGATGACAGGAAGAATTATTACATCTATGAGCTTACGATGAATGAAAGGTCGCAGACCGGTATAGTTGCCGTAGCTTCCATAGATGATTATCTTAACAATGTTATCAAAAAGCATGAAAATACAAGGGCTGACAAGGAAGCGGACAGGATAAGGCATGTTGATTTTCTGAGCGCACAGACAGGTCCTATCTTCCTTGCATATAAGAGTAATGAAGCCATAAATGAAGTGGTTAAAAGGACTAAGGAAAAGGCCTGCGATTATGATTTTATCTCTGATGACGGTATCAGGCACAGGGGTTACACGATATCGGATCCGTCGGATACTGAGATTATATCCAAAGCCTTTAAGGATATGGATTCCATATATATAGCAGACGGTCATCACAGGTGCGCATCCGCTGTAAAGGTTGGACTTAAACGAAGAGAAGAACACCCTGATCATAAGGGGAATGAGGAGTTTAATTATTTTCTTTCCGTTCTTTTTCCGGATGACCAGCTGATGATAATGGATTATAACAGGGTGATAAAGGATCTTAACGGACATACACCGGATGAAGTCCTTGGTTTTCTTAAGAAAAAGGGAAGCCTTAAGAAGCTTGGAAGAGAGGCAAAGGCTCCGGGGCATAAGGGAGAGGTATCCGTTTATCTTGAAAATGAATGGTATTCCTATGAATTTGCCGACGAGTTAAGATCCGATGATCCGGTGCAGTCACTAGATGTCTCTGTTCTGCAAAATGAGATCTTAGAACCTTTATTTGGGATAAAAGATCCAAAGACTGATCCGGGTATCGATTTTGTCGGAGGCATAAGAGGCCTTTTAGAGCTTGAGAGAAGGGTTTCAACAGACTGCAGGATAGCCTTTGCCATGTATCCGACTTCGATAGGAGAGTTATTCAGGGTTGCGGATAACAACCTTTTAATGCCGCCGAAATCCACATGGTTTGAACCGAAACTGAGAAGCGGTCTTTATATCCATGAAATCGAAAGGTAGGATCTGTATATGAACAAAAAGCTCTATAAAATGATGGACTGGCCGGAAATTGAGGCAGTTGTTTATTCTGAAGAAGAAAAACCGCACGATATCCTGGGCGGTCATTATGTGAGCGGGGGTATACTGATACAGACGTTCATTCCGAATGTCAAAAAGGTATATGCGGTTGTAACATATAATAAATCCACATCGGAATACCCTATGGAGCTGGCGGACGAAGAGGGATTTTATGCGGTTTTCATCAAAACCCTCAAAAGATATACCTACAGCTATTATTTCAGGGTCATTGACAGGAAGGGAAAAGAGACTATCGTAAGAGATCCCTATTGCTATGACTCCATCATTTCAAAGGATGATATAGAAAGATTCAATGCAGGGATCCATTATGAGATTTATAAGATCCTTGGGGCTCATGTTATGGAATACGGCGGCGTCAAGGGAACCAATTTTGCCCTTTGGGCTCCCAATGCCATAAGGGTAAGCGTGGTCGGGGACTTTAACGGCTGGGACGGAAGAGTCCATCAGATGCGAAAAATAGAAAAAGGCGGGATTTTTGAGCTTTTCATCCCCGGTGTTCTGGACGGGGCGATATATAAGTATGAATTAAAGCTTAAAGGAGACAACATTTCCCTTAAGGCGGATCCCTACGGCTATGGGGCAGAGCTCAGGCCGGCAACGGCTTCTGTTGTGAGGGAGAGTACCTTTGAGTTTGATGATGATGAATGGATGAAGAACAGAAAGGTTCATCAGGGAAAGGACAGGCCTCTCTCTGTTTATGAGCTTCATCTGGGATCGTTCAGAAAACCGAAGGACGGAAGGGAGTTTTATAATTACAGGGAGCTTGCCGAAATGATAGCGGATTATGTTAAGGATATGGGATATACCCATATTGAACTAATGCCGATCATGGAGCATCCTCTTGATGCATCCTGGGGTTATCAGACACTTGGCTATTATGCTCCGACCTCCCGTTACGGTTCTTATGATGATTTTAAATACTTCATGAATTACATGCATAATGAGGGTATAGGAGTGATACTTGACTGGGTGCCTGCCCATTTTCCGAGGGATATACAGGGACTTTCCGCCTTTGACGGGACCTGTCTGTATGAACATCTCGACCCAAGACAGGGGTATCATCCGCACTGGGGAACACTTATCTATAACTACGGAAGACCCCAGGTAAAGAATTACCTTCTGGCAAATGCCCTGTACTGGATAAGGGAATTCCATGCAGACGGCATAAGGATGGATGCAGTGGCTTCGATGCTGTATCTTGATTACGGAAAACAGGACGGTGAGTGGATACCCAACATGTACGGCGGTAAGGAAAACCTTGAGGCCGTGGAGTTTATAAAGCATCTGAACTCGATCCATAAGAAATTGGATGACGGCTCTCTCATGATAGCGGAGGAATCGACGGCCTGGCCTAATATTACGGGAGATCTTAAGGATCAGGGCCTTGGCTTTGATTATAAATGGAATATGGGATGGATGAATGATTTTACGGAATATCTGAGATTCGATCCCTTCTTCAGAACGCATCATTACGGTGAACTCACATTCAGTATGATATATGCCTATTCCGAAAGGTTTATACTTTGCTTTTCCCATGATGAGGTGGTGCACGGAAAGGCCTCCATGCTTTCCAAAATGCCGGGAGAGACCGGGGACAGATTTGCAAACCTCAGGGCCGCGTATGGATATATGCTCACACATCCGGGAAAGATGTTAAGCTTTATGGGACAGGATATCGCAGAGTATGATGAGTGGAATGAAGAACGTGAGGTGGAGTGGGATCTGCTTCAATATGATGATCACAGACAGTTCAATGATTATATAAGGGATCTTTTGAAGCTTTATAAGGAAAGTCCTGCCCTGTATGAGAGAGATAACGAGACAGAAGGCTTTGAGTGGATCAACAATATCTCCGCAAATGAAAATATTATAATTTTCTTAAGAAAATCGGAGGAAGAGACCTATCTGTGCATACTGAACTTTGCAAATCTCGTCTTTGACCTGCATAAGGTGGGAGTTCCCTATCCCGGGAAATATAAGGAAATATTTAATTCCGATTCCGCAAAATACGGTGGTAAGGATAATATCAACAGAAGGGTGAAGTTCTCAAAGCTTTCGGAATGCGACGGCAGGGACAATTCCATAACCGTAAAGGTTGCGCCTCTTTCACTTCAGATCTTCAGATATGACGGGGAGGCATCAGAACCGATAAGAAGCGTGAAGAAAAGTAAAACTGCAGCCGGGACGGGGATAAAGGCAAAGGGGATGTCTTTGTCAAATAAAGGCAATCCCAAAGCAGCTGATAAGCGCAGCTCAAAAACCGCGGATTCAAAGATTAAAAAGTCAGATATCAGAAATAATAATATAAAGAGAAAAAGCGTAAAGAAAGCTGTCAGGAATACCTGATCTGCTTAGCCAAGGTATACAAAGATCAGAATTTATGCTATAATATTTAGCTGTGTTTAAAGCTTTTTTTACTTGGAATACAGTGATCTAAAGAGGTTTTGTTATGGGTATTTTTCAGGCTATAGTGATGGGAATAGTTCAGGGACTTACGGAATTCCTTCCCGTATCAAGCTCCGGGCATCTGTCAATATTCAAAAACATTCTTGGAGTTGAGACAGATACGGGACTGCTCTTTGACGTTCTTTTACATGTTGCCACCCTCGTGGCGGTTTTTATAGCTTTCTATAAGGATGTCATCAGGCTGATAGTTGAATTTTTAGTGATCGTAAAGGATGGCTGCATAAATCTTGTTAGATTTTTTAAGAATCTTACAGCAAAGAACAAGCAGGAATACATTGATGTAACATCCACATCATATAAGAAATTTGTTATAATGCTCCTTATTTCGACTTTAGTCACCGGAGTGATCGGGGTTCTTTTAAAGGATGTGGTTGATTCCGTGAGCTCAAATCTTCTGGTTACCGGAATCTGTCTTTTGGGCACGGGTGTCATACTCATTCTTTCGGATTATATAGCGGAAGGGCATAAAAAGCCAAAGGATGCCGGACTTCTCGATGCGGCAGGTATAGGTGCAGTACAGGGCGTAGCAACGCTTCCCGGGATATCAAGATCGGGATCGACCATAGTTGCCTGTATGCTCTTTGGCTTTGACAGAAGATTTGCCGTAAAGTACTCATTTATCATGTCAATGCCTGCGATACTTGGGGCCATGATACTTGAGATAAAGGATGTTGACACATCCCTGATATCAGGATCTGATGTGTTGGCCTACATAATAGGAATGATATTTGCGGGTGCAGTGGGGTATGTAGCCGTAAAGCTCATGGTAAAGGTGGTACTCAATAAATATTTTAAATATTTTGCTTTTTATTGTTTTGCCATCGGGGCAATATCGGTTATAGCATATATCGTAATGCTTTAACTGTGTTTTATAAGAGGGAAATGTCCGTAACGGGATGATAAGCTTTAAAACTGCCGCTAAGGGGAGCGGTATAAGGGAGGGTAAATAATTAATGGCAGGGACTGCGTCTAAAACCAGGAAAAAGAGAAGCACTAATCAGAAAAAAGCAAACAACGGTTCAGGCGGACTTTTTGATGAGGTTCTGATATTGTTGGTGCTTGCTGTATCAGTGCTTTTATTATTAAGTGCATTTAAGCTGCTTGGAACCTTTGGAAGTGTGGTAAGCTCCGTGATGTTCGGACTTTTTGGCCTGGGTGCTTATCTGGTTCCTTTTGCGATCTTCTTCCTGTTTGTATTCTATATTTCAAACAGGGGAAATCCCGTGGTAAGCGTTCGGATTTACGCATCAGTGGCCGGTGTCATCATCGTCTGTGCGCTCATACATATGTTCACGATGAAGAATGCGGATATAAAGGTGGTCGATTATTATGAACTCTGCAGCAGCGAAAGAGACGGCGGGGGAGTGCTCGGTGCAGCCATAGGCCTTTTTCTTACAAATACCATTGGTAAGATAGGCGCCTATATCGTTCTTTTTGTCCTGCTTCTGATAGCCGGAGTCCTTATCACCGAAAGATCCATTATCTCGGGGCTGAAGAAGGGCTCGAGGACCATTGCGCAAAGGCATATGGATAATGCCAGAAAATACAGGGAGTACAAGGAAAGCCTTGAGGAAGAATACCAAAGGGGAGAAAAGGAAAGGGAGAAGGAAAGAGGACAGAGAGAGGCAGAACAATACGACAGATCCAGGTTAAGAGAAGAGAGGAACAGGGAGAGGCAGGAAAGAATAAGGGAAAAGGAAAACGAGAGAGAGATAAGGAGAAGAGAACGCCGCATAAAAAGGGAAGAGGAGTTTGAAAAGAAGAGGCTCGAACTTGAGGAACGCGAACAGGCCGTTGAGGAAAAGAGAAAAAGAAGATCCGAAATGAAGGTCAGCGGCGTTATATTTGATACAAAGATACGAGACGATAATGAAATAAATGATGATATCCACGAGGTTAAATTCGACCCCGATGATGAAGGTTATAAGGCTCTCAGCTTTAAGAACGATCACCGTATCGTTGTGGACAGGGATTTTGGTATAGCAGATACAGAGAGCGATCCTGAAGATGAGATATTCGGGATCGGCCGGGACAGAACTAAGGATAACGGACCGGTCATACTGGGAGTGGATGAGGTTGATGATATCATCCTGCCTCCGGAAGATACCCCCCAAAAAGATCAGGGGACTGACCGTTTAAGGACTCAGGAGAAAAAGCAGGATACTGTGATAAAGGAGAAGACAAAGAAGCCTGTAGCGATACCTGCCGGAAAAAAAGAAGAGGCTTATGAAGCCTTTATTCCAGGGACAGATCCTGACGGTAATTATACCATTCCCCCCGTGGAGCTTCTTGATCTTCCGAAGAATACAGGTGACGGAGATTCGATGGAGACATTAAGGGCTACCTCAAAGAGGCTTCAGGAAACCCTGGCAACCTTCGGAGTAAATGTTGAGATGACCCAGATAAGCAAAGGACCCACCGTTACCAGGTTTGAAATGGTACCGCAGACAGGCGTCAAGGTCAGCAAGATATTGGGGCTTTCCGATGACATAAAGCTCAACATGGCGGCAATGGATGTGAGGATAGAGGCACCTATACCCGGAAAGGCCGCTATAGGTATCGAGATACCCAATCAGGAGGCAACACCTGTACATTTCAGGGAACTGATAGAGGACGAAAACTATAAGAAGGCAGCATCCAAAATAACCTTTGCGGTGGGTAAGGATATTGAAGGAAAGGTTATAGTGACAGATATTGCCAAAATGCCGCACCTTCTTATTGCGGGAGCGACAGGCTCAGGTAAATCCGTATGTATAAACACACTGATAATGAGCATACTTTATAAGGCAGATCCTGAAGAGGTCAAGCTTATCATGATAGACCCCAAGGTGGTTGAGTTAAGCGTATATAACGGGATACCTCACCTGATGATCCCTGTCGTGACAGATCCGAGGAAGGCAGCCGCAGCCCTTCAGTGGGGTGTTGCCGAGATGACGGACAGGTATAATAAGTTCGCGGAGTACGGGGTCCGCGACATGAAGGGATATAATAAAAGGATAGAAAATGACTTTAAGGATGTTCCTAAAGAAGAACGTCCGGCAAAAATGCCCCAGATAGTTATAATAGTGGATGAGCTTGCAGACCTTATGATGGTAGCCTCAAAGGAAGTTGAAGAGTCTATCTGCCGAATAGCACAGCTTGCCCGTGCTGCGGGTATTCATCTGGTGATAGCGACACAGAGACCCTCAGTGGATGTCATCACAGGCCTTATAAAGGCCAATATGCCAAGCAGGATAGCGTTCAGTGTGTCCTCGGGTGTGGATTCCAGAACTATACTTGATATGGTCGGAGCAGAGAAGCTCCTCGGTAAGGGCGATATGCTATTCTATCCCCAGGGCTATTCCAAGCCCGCACGACTGCAGGGAGCCTTTGTCACGGATGATGAGGTTACAAGAGTGGTGGATTATATCAAGAACCAGGGTGAAGTCGAATATGATCCCGAGGTCATTTCAAAGCTTGATACCGTTTCTTCCCAGGGGTCTTCATCCGACCAGCAGCCCGGTCTTTCGGAGGAGGGAGGAAGGGACGCGCTGTTTGAACAGGCTGCAAGGCTTATCATAGAGAAGGATAAGGCATCCATAGGCATGCTGCAGAGGATGTTTAAGATAGGGTTTAACAGGGCTGCAAGGATAATGGACCAGCTCGCCGATGCGGGAGTTGTCGGTGAGGAACAGGGTACAAAACCCAGAGAGATATTGATGGGCATGGAACAGTTTGAACAGTATGTGGAGGAATATCTCTGATCGATCGAAGAATGATTTAGGTTCAGGGCTTTTTATGTTCAGGAGGAAAAATGAAAAAGGATATTGAGATCGCACAGGAAGCTAAACTTATGCCGATAAAGGAAGTCGTATCGGGACTTTCGATAAATGAGGATGATTTAGAGCTTTACGGAAAGTATAAGGCCAAACTTTCGGAAGAGTTCCTTAAGAAGATAAAGGACAGACAGGAAGGAAAGCTCATACTTGTTACAGCGATAAACCCAACACCTGCGGGAGAAGGAAAGACAACGGTAAGCATAGGTCTTTCCCAGGCTCTGTGCAGACTCGGGAAGAATGCTGTTGTTGCATTAAGGGAACCTTCCCTTGGCCCCTGCTTCGGTATAAAGGGCGGAGCAGCCGGAGGCGGTTATTCGCAGGTTGTGCCGATGGAAGAGCTTAATCTGCATTTCACGGGGGATTTTCATGCCATAACATCGGCAAATAACCTTCTTGCGGCACTTCTTGATAATCATATCCAGCAGGGAAACGAAAAAAGGATAGATACCAGAAACATCACCTGGAAGCGCTGTGTAGATATGAATGACAGAGTGCTCAGAAACATTGTCGTAGGTCTTGGAAGCAAAAATGACGGATATGTCAGAGAGGATCATTTTGTAATATCCGTGGCTTCGGAGATAATGGCTGTATTATGTCTTGCAGAGGATATAGCAGATCTTAAGGAAAGGCTTTCTAAGATAATAGTTGCCTATGACATTGACGGAAACCCCGTTACCGCAAAGGATATCGGTGCAGTCGGCTCCATGGCGGCTCTCTTAAAGGATGCCATAAAACCTAACGTTATACAGACACTTGAGCATACGCCTGCGATAGTGCACGGAGGTCCGTTTGCAAATATAGCGCACGGCTGCAATTCGATAAGGGCTACAAAGACAGCCCTTAAGCTTGCGGACTATGTTGTCACAGAGGCCGGGTTTGGCGCAGACCTTGGCGCAGAGAAATTTTTTGATATCAAATGCAGACAGGGAGGATTAAGCCCCGATGCCGCCGTGATAGTGGCTACAGTAAGAGCGCTTAAATACAATGGCGGAGTAAGGAAGGAGGATCTTGGAAGGGAAGATATTGAAGCACTGAAAAGAGGAATAGTAAACCTTGAAAAGCATATGGAAAACGTATCCTCCTTTGGTGTACCTCTTGTAGTTGCCTTAAACATCTTCTCTTCTGATACACAAGCCGAAATATCCTTCGTAGAGGACAGGGTGAGGGAGCTTGGATATGAGTGTGCAAGATCGAGAGTATGGGAAGCCGGAGGAGAAGGCGGAGAAGAGCTTGCAAAGAAGGTGCTTTGGACCCTCGATAATAAGATCCCCGATTTCAGACCCTTATATGATGTGAATGCGTCGATCCGGGAAAAGATCGATATACTTGCAAGGAGGATCTATGGTGCGGGCAGGGTCAGCTATTCAAAGGAGGCCAAATCCCAGATGGAGGTTCTTGAAAGGAACGGCTTTGACAGGCTTCCTGTCTGTGTTGCAAAGACCCAGTATTCTCTCTCCGACGATCCCAAGCTCCTTGGAAGACCTGAGGGCTTTGAGATGCAGGTGAGGGAGATGTATGTGTCGGCAGGTGCGGGATTCGTTGTTGTCCTGACAGGTTCGGTGCTTACAATGCCGGGACTTCCCAAACATCCTGCGGCATATGATATAGACTTAAGTGATGACGGTAAGATAACAGGCCTGTTCTGATATGGTATCCGGGGGATCTTATGACGAAGAGGCAAGGATAAGACTGAAATAAGAGAACACAGAGGAGGGATCATTGTGGCTAAGATAATCGATGGCAAAGCAATATCAAATGCCATAAAGGATGAATTAAAGGAATATGTTGAAAAGAAGAAGAAGGAAGGGAAGACTGCCAACCTTGCAGTGGTACAGGTGGGAAATGATCCTGCATCAAGTGTTTATGTAAATAATAAGAAAAAGGCCTGCGCCTATATAGGGATAGGATCAAGCTCTTATGAGCTCCCTGAGGATGTTACACAGGAAGAGCTTCTCCTTCTTATAGACAGACTGAATAAGGATGAGGAGATAACCGGCATCCTTGTACAGCTTCCGCTTCCGGCACATATAAATGAGGATACCGTAATAAGAAAGATAGATCCCGGAAAGGATGTAGACGGATTCCATCCGATGAACGTCGGTGCACTCAGCATAGGGGAGGATGGTTTTGTATCCTGCACCCCTCAGGGGATAATAGAGCTTCTTAAGAGATCGGATATAGAGATAAGCGGCAGGGAGTGTGTTGTCATAGGCAGAAGTAATATAGTCGGGAAACCCATGGCTATGCTTCTTTTAAGGGAGAACGGAACTGTGACGGTATGTCATTCAAGGACGAAAAACCTAAAGGAAGTCTGTAAAAGGGCGGATATACTTGTAGTTGCAATAGGAAAGCCTAAAATGATCGATCATGAATATGTAAAAGAGGGGGCCGTTGTCATAGACGTTGGGATACACAGGATGGAGAACGGAAAGCTCTGCGGAGATGTGGATTTTGATGATGTTTGTTCACATTGCAGCGCAATAACCCCTGTACCGGGAGGCGTGGGACCTATGACGATAGCAATGCTTATGAATAATTGCTGTAAAAATATTTCTTAATAAATTTTGCTGATATCCGGGAGTTTAGTGGAATGAAGTGTCCCAAATGTAATACGGAAATAAAAGAAGGATACTTATATTGTCAGAATTGCGGACAGGAGATAAGAATGGTCCCTGACTATGAGGTGGAGCTTGATGCCTTGATAGACGGGGGTGTAAGTGATGTCGCAAATATCGTGGATTCGCCCGACGAGAATGAAAAGGCGGAAACAGCGGCAACTCATGTTGAAAATCCCATATCCAGGGAAGCGTTAAGGGTCGCAACCAAGACCCTTGAGAAGGATGTTGACAAACACAGGGAAGAGACAGAGACACCGGTAAAAAAGACGGATAAAAAGACAAAGATAATCCTTGTAGGCATAGGCGTCTTCAGTGTCATCTTTATTGCACTTATTTTTATCGCAATAATCAATTTTAACAGATATTTCAGTGTGGAATATCAGTACAGCGAGGCGCTTAAGTACTATAATATCGGAAATTATGCGGATTCTTTAAAGGTAGCAAAGCATGCCCTTGACCTTGATAAGAACGACCGCAGGATAAAGCTTCTTCTGGCAGATGATTACAACCAGCTTGAGAAGTATGATGAGTCAAATGCGATACTCTACAGTCTTTTGGAACAAAATACGGAGGATACGGAGATATATGAACGCATTCTGGATAACTGTATAGCGACCGATAATTATACCGAGATAGACACGCTTGCAAAGCTTAGTCCCACGGAGGAGATAAAAAGCATCTTCAGTCCCTATATGGCAGATCCGCCACAGTTCAGTGACCCCGGCGGAGAATATGAGGATGATCTGAGTATATGGCTTACAGCCAATACACCGGGAACTATTTATTATACGGTTGACGGAAGTGAGCCGACGGAAAAATCGATAATCTATAAGGAACCCATTGAACTTACCGAGGGTGAGACCACAATATCGGCACTTCTTGTAAATGATTACGGTATAAAGAGTGCATCCGTTACAAATACCTATACCATAGAATATGGATTTACTGCAGCTCCGGTTCTTATTCAGAAAAGCGGGACCTATAACATTCCTGAGCCTGTGGAGGTTCAGTATCCCGATGACTGTACACTTTATTACACGGATAACGGTGAAGATCCTACAACAGAGTCTTTGGTATATGAACGTCCCATCCTTCTGCCCATGGGAAAGAGCGAATACAGGTTCATGTGTGTTGATGATAAGGACAGAGTGTCGGATGTTGTAGTGGCAACCTATAATGTTGAAATGAATTGTATCATAGACAGGGAAACAGCAGTAAATGCGATCAAATTCCAGCTGATAAGCAGGGGTGAGAATGTGTTTGACATGAGCTATAAGGTCAGGGCGGCATATGGACAGAATGGGAGCAGTTATTATGTGATATATGAGTATTCTCCCAATGACAGAAGGACCGGAAGAATGTTTGCCGTCGACACAAAGCTTGGCTCTCTCTTTTCCCTGACATATAACGGGGAAACCGGGAAATATGTACTGACCAGTATCTGATACAAAAAAAACATTGATTTTTAGAGCGTCTGACTATATATTCTATAGAGGGAAAAAATTCAGGAGGAAATCATATGTATAAGATAGTAAAGGCAGAGCTGCTCGTCGACAGTATTTATCTTATGGAAGTTGAAGCTCCAAGGATAGCAGGATCCTGTCTTCCGGGACAGTTTATAATCGCAAAGATAGATGAAAGGGGAGAAAGGATACCCTTAACCATCTGTGATTATGATAAGGAAAAGGGTACCATAACCATAGTATTTCAGATAGTAGGTGCTTCAACCTTCAGGATGGCGGGGCTTAAGGAAGGGGACAGCTTCAGGGATTTTGTGGGCCCTCTGGGACAGGCCTCTGAGTTTACCACAGAACCCATAGAGGAGCTGAAGAAAAAGAAGCTGCTCTTCGTAGCCGGAGGAGTGGGAACAGCACCGGTTTATCCCCAGGTCAAGTGGCTTAAAGAGCACGGCATTGATGCCGATGTGATAATCGGTTCAAAGACGAAGGATCTGCTTATACTTGAAGACAGAATGAAGGAGGTTGCGGGAAACCTCTACGTGACCACCGATGACGGATCGTATGAAAGAAAAGGCATGGTTACCGAAGTCATAAAGGATCTTATCGAGAACGAGGGAAAGAAATATGATAGCTGTGTTGCCATCGGCCCGATGATAATGATGAAATTTGTCTGCAAGATGACAAAGGAATACGATCTTTCTACCATAGTCAGTCTCAACCCCATAATGGTTGACGGAACCGGAATGTGCGGAGCGTGCAGGGTAACGGTTGACGGGAAGGTGAAATTTGCCTGTGTCGACGGACCGGAATTTGACGGACATAAGGTGGATTTTGACGAGGCCATGAAGCGTCAGACCCTGTATAAGACAAAGGAAGGACGGGATTATCTTAAGGCCAAAGAAGGAGAAACACATCACGGTGGATGCGGAAACTGCGGAGGTGACGAATAATGGATGTAAATGTAAAGGTACCTGTACGTGAGCAGGATCCAAAGGTAAGGGCAACAAACTTTGAAGAGGTCTGTTACGGTTATGATATGAATGAGGCAGTTGCCGAAGCCGAAAGATGTCTGAACTGTAAAAATGCAAGATGTATACAGGGATGTCCCGTAGCTATAAATATACCTGCCTTTATACAGGAGGTTAAGGCTAAGAATATTGAGGCGGCAAGCAGGATAATATCGGAGGCATCTGCACTTCCCGCTGTATGCGGAAGAGTATGTCCCCAGGAGAGCCAGTGCGAGGGTAAATGTATAAGAGGAATAAAGGGTGAGGCTGTTTCCATCGGAAAGCTGGAACGTTTTGTAGCCGACTGGGCCAGGGAGAACGGAATAAAGCCGGAGCCCTGTACAGAGAAGAACGGTAAGAAGGTGGCAGTTATCGGTTCGGGACCCGCAGGGCTTACCTGTGCGGGAGAGCTTGCAAAGATGGGATATGATGTTACCATATTTGAGGCCCTGCATGAACCCGGAGGAGTTCTTGTATACGGAATACCTGAGTTCCGTCTTCCGAAGGAAAAAGTAGTAGCTAAGGAAATAGATAACGTTAAGGCTCTCGGAGTCAAAATAGAGACAAATGTCATAGTAGGTAAATCGATTACAGTGGATGAGCTTTTAGAGGATTTTGATGCTGTATTTATTGGATCCGGTGCCGGACTTCCGAAATTCATGGGTATAAAAGGTGAAAATGCCAATGGCGTGTATTCGGCCAATGAATATCTTACAAGAAGCAATCTCATGAAGGCCTTTGATGATACCTATGATACACCTATAAATCCCGGAAGCAGGGTTGCAGTCGTGGGCGGAGGAAATGTTGCAATGGATGCCGCAAGGACCGCCTTAAGACTTGGAGCAGATGTCACAGTTGTATACAGAAGATCCGAAGAAGAGCTACCGGCAAGAGTTGAAGAGGTTCATCACGCAAAGGAGGAGGGTATTAAGTTTAACCTTCTTACGAATCCAAAGGAAATACTCGTTGATGAAAACGGTTGGGTTAAGGGAATGACCTGTATCAGGATGGAGCTTGGCGAGCCGGATGAATCCGGTAGAAGATCTCCAATAGAGATCGAGGGTTCGGAATTTGATCTGGATGTGGATACGGTCATAATGTCTCTCGGAACTTCCCCGAATCCTCTTATCTCATCTACGACAAAGGGACTTGAGATAAATAAGAGAAAATGTATAGTTGCCGAAGAAGAATTCGGACAGACCTCTAAGGAAGGGGTTTTTGCGGGTGGTGATGCGGTAACCGGAGCAGCAACCGTTATTCTTGCCATGGGAGCAGGTAAGGCAGCAGCAAAGGGGATCGATAATTATCTTAATTCAGATAAGTGATATATATGGTCATTTATTAAGTAAGCAACAGTCCTGTGGGGGTGTTGCTTATTTAAGTTTTAAGTGTTGATAATACAGGGAAAATGAAGATAGATATAATCTGTGTGGGAAAGCTGAAGGAAAAGTATTTAAAGGATGCTGTCGGTGAATATCTGAAAAGGCTCTCCTCTTATTCAAAGGTACAGATCCATGAGGTGCCGGATGAAAAGACAAAGGAGGGAGGATCAGAGTCTGAAAATGACCGCGTACTCATGACTGAGGCAGAGAGGATACTTAAATACATCGATGAGGATGCCTGTGTCATAACTCTTGAGATAAACGCAAAACAGCAAAGCTCGGAAGAATTTGCGCAAAGCCTGAACGATCTTTTTATAAGCGGAAAGAGCCATATCCAGTTTGTGATAGGCGGGTCACTGGGACTTCATCAGACAGTCACCAAACGAGGTGACGTTCACCTTAGCTTTTCAAAATTCACCTTTCCGCACCAGCTTATGAGAGTCATACTCCTCGAACAGATTTACAGGGCAATGAAGATAATAAAGAATGAACCATATCATAAGTAGAATATATCAGGAGGTGTGCCGGTATGCTGATGACCGATATAATCAAGAAAAAGAGAAACGGTATGAAGCTTGACAGAGAAGAGATACAATGGGTCATTACAGAATATGTAAGAGGGAATATTCCTGATTATCAGGTTTCAGCTCTGATGATGGCCATCTATTACATGGGACTTGATAATGATGAGACACTTGATCTTACCATGGCCATGAAGAACAGCGGAGATGT
Source organism: Lachnospiraceae bacterium (assembly GCA_024687745.1). Classification (GTDB taxonomy): domain Bacteria; phylum Bacillota; class Clostridia; order Lachnospirales; family Lachnospiraceae; genus UBA2868. Next base: position 41,559 of record JAILEM010000062.1, on the reverse strand, counting down.
GCTGGATCTTTCAGGGATCAAAGGGATCAAGGTTGACAAGCATTCAACCGGAGGTGTGGGCGATAAAACAAGCCTTATTGTTGCTCCCATGGTCGCTGCCCTTGGGATCCCCGTAGCAAAGATGTCAGGAAGGGGTCTTGGACATACAGGCGGAACTATAGACAAGCTTGAAAGTATAAAGGGATTCAGGACAGACCTCACAGAGGAGGAATTCATCAATAATGTAAATACCATCGGAATATCCATAATGGGTCAGACAAGGGATCTTGCCCCCGCGGATAAAAAGCTTTATGCATTAAGAGATGTGACCGGAACGGTAGAGAATATGTCCCTCATAGCAAGCTCGATAATGAGTAAGAAGCTTGCTGCAGGCTGTGACGGTATAGTCCTTGATGTAACCTGCGGAAGCGGAGCCTTTATGAAAAATATCGATGATGCGAGGGCTCTTGCAAGGATAATGGTTGATATAGGAAACCTTGCAGGTAAGAAGACGGTTGCGGTCATAACTGATATGAACGAGCCGCTCGGAAGAGCGATAGGAAATTCCCTGGAGGTAAAAGAGGCTATTGATGCCCTTAAGGGGAAAGGCCCTGAGGATCTTATGCAGGTATGTATGGCTCTTGCCGGGAATATGCTGATCATAGCGGGAAAAGCAGGGGATATGGAAGAAGCTGAGAGTCTTCTGAATAATGTCATAGATAACGGGAAGGCACTGTCAGTGTTTAAAGCTTTTGTAAAGGCGCAGGGTGGAGACATGACTCTTGTGGATGATCCTGAGCTTTTTGGAAAGGCAGCACTTAATAAAGAGATAAGAGCAGAAAAAGAAGGATATATAAGCAGGATAGAGTGTGAAGAGGTTGGCACTGCCTCATTGCTTCTTGGCGGAGGAAGAAGGAATAAGGAGGATGTGATCGATCCCGATGTGGGGATAATCCTTAATAAAAAAACAGGTGACAGGGTTTTAAAGGATGAAGTTATAGCAACCCTTTATGCCAATGATGAAGGAAGGCTTGAGGATGGATACGACAGATTGTCAGGGGCAATAGATATTTCCGACTCCCCCTGCGATAAGTATGAACTGGTCAAAGAAACGATCGTATAGAGGTTATAAATGTCAGATATCACGGAAAAAACACTAAATATTTCAGAAGAGAGTAAGATCAGCATATTCGGAGGACTCGACAGTAACATAAAAAAGATCGAAAAGGCCCTTCAGGTAAGCGTTGTGGAAAGGGGAGATTCCTTAAGGATAGCAGGAGATGAGGTCAATGTGGATATGTGCATTGATGTTATCTTAGAGCTTGACAGCTTCGTTAAACGGGGAAATGATCTGGATGAACAGAATATAGAATATGCCATATCACTTGCTAAGGATAACATGAAAAATATCATGGAAAAGATCGATGAGGATGTGATATGTCATACGGTAACAGGAAAACCCGTTAAACCAAAGACGCTGGGACAGAAAAAATATGTTGACGCAATAAGGGATAACATGATCGTTTTCGGGCTTGGACCCGCCGGAACCGGAAAGACTTATCTTGCGATGGCAATGGCTATAACAGCCTTTAAAAATGAAGAGGTCTCAAGGATAATCCTCACAAGACCTGCAATCGAGGCAGGAGAGAAATTAGGCTTTCTTCCCGGAGATCTTCAGAGCAAGGTCGATCCGTATTTAAGACCGCTTTATGATGCACTCTATCAGATAATGGGAGCGGACAGCTTTCTTAAAAACCAGGAAAAGGGGCTTATAGAGGTGGCTCCGCTTGCCTATATGAGGGGAAGGACACTCGATAATGCATATATAATACTTGACGAGGCACAGAACACCACCCCTGCACAGATGAAGATGTTTCTTACGAGGATGGGATTTGGGTCAAAGGCCGTGATAACCGGAGATCTTACTCAGAAGGATCTGATGCCGGGAGCGGTATCGGGACTTGATATGGCTATTAAGGTACTAAGGGGTATGGATGAGATAAGTTTTTCATATCTTACGGCGAAGGATGTGGTCAGACATCCTTTAGTCCAGAGGATAGTCAAGGCCTATGAGGATTACGAGGCAAGACAGGTAAACGCAGGAAAGGGAAATGACCCTAAGGCATTATCGGGACGTAACAATCCGGGAAAGGGTGCATATAATGACAGTAAATACGGAGCTGGAAAAAGAAAACATCTTTGATTTTGACTATGAGGCACTGTTTGAGAGGATAGTAAATACAGTTATTGAAGCAAAAAACTGTCCGTATGATGTTTCGGTCGATCTGCTTATAACGGGAGATGATGAGATACGTGAGATAAACCTTTCACAGAGGGGGATAGACAGGGCAACCGATGTTCTTTCCTTTCCAATGGTTGACTTTGATCATCCGTGTGATTTTGACGGGATAAACGAAACCGATGATGTTTTTGATCCCGACAGCGGTGAACTCATTCTTGGGGATATAGTTCTCTCGATCGACAGGATAACCCTTCAGGCAGAGGAATATGGCCATAGCCTTAAGCGAGAATATGCTTTCCTAATCGTTCACAGTATGTTACACTTATTTGGATATGACCATTTGGAGGAAGAGGACCGGATCCTAATGGAGCAGGAGCAGAAAAAGATCATGAAACTCCTGGACATCGGAAGGGATCAGGTTTGATTTTTTGTATTCAGAATGAATAATAAGGAGACCAGAAGCTCAAATTTCATAGTTCAGGGCGGAATACTCGCAGCGGCCGGTATCATATCGAGAATTATAGGCCTCCTGTACAGGATCCCGCTACAGAAGACTATCGGTGACAGCGGAATGGGGTATTATTCCGCTGCTTTTCAGATATACTCTATAATGCTGATCATTTCTTCCTACTCTCTCCCCGTAGCGGTATCAAAGCTCATAGCAGCAAGGATCGCAAAGGATCAGTACAGAAATGCAAACAAGCTTTTTCGCTGTGCCATGGTCTTTGCCACGGTAACAGGAGGAGCCGCATGTCTCATAGTACTGTTCGGAGCCGATGTGATGGCGTCAAATATAATGAGTCTTCCAAGGAGCGCAATAGCACTAAGGGTACTTGCACCTGCACTTGTCATAGTCGCCCTCATGGGAGTCCTTCGCGGATTCTTTCAGGGGAACGGCACGATGATGCCTACTGCTACCTCCCAGCTCTTAGAACAGATCGTAAATGCTGTTTTTTCGGTATTGATGGCAATAAAGCTTTTTGAATACGGTACCAGGGTAGGGGCACTTTTAAGGGATGATGCTTATGCTGCCGCTTACGGTGCGGCGGGAGGAACCTTTGGAACGCTTTCCGGAGCTATTGCCGGATTTATACTGCTTCTGATCATCTTTTTTCTCTTCAGAAGGAGCTTTTTGCTTGGGATAAGGTCAGATGATACGGATCATCCGGAGTCCTACGGCAGGATGTTTCGTATGCTCATGATAACCATACTTCCGGTGATACTAAGCTCGACTATCTATAATATCTCCGATGTGCTCGATCAGGGAATATTCGGAAAAGCAATGGGAAACAGAGCTGTCGATGAACATACTATAGCAACCTACTGGGGAATATTCTCGACTAAATATAAGACTATCATAAATGTTCCGGTTGCTCTTTCAAACGCTCTGTGCTCCTCCATGATGCCCTCACTGACAGCCAGTATTGAGAGAGGAGACAGAAAGACGGCGAGAAGAAAGGTAAGGATGGGAATGAGGTTTGTAATGATCATAGCCATCCCCTGTGCGGTTGGACTTGCGGTACTTGGAGAACCTATACTCTCCATGCTCTTCACCGGAGATATAGAGACAGCGGGAATGCTTTTAAGGATAGGATCTGCCTCTGTAATTTTTTATTCCATGTCAACACTTTCTAACGGTGTCCTGCAGGGAATAGACAGAATGAACGTACCTGTAAGGAATTCAGCCATAGCTCTTGTTATTCATACAGGCCTTCTTTATCTTCTTACCGCTGTATTGGATCTTAAGCTATATGGTGTTGTTATATCCATAATCGTTTTCTCGCTTACGATCTGTATCCTTAACTGGATAGATATAAAGAAGCATCTTGGCTACAGACAGGAGATAAGAAGAACCTTCCTTATACCCTTTATAGCATCTCTGATAATGGGACTTGTCGGAGGACTTTCATATTTTCTTTTCTGTAAGTTCATGGGAAGTGCAGTTTCCTGCATAATTGCCCTGATACTCTGTGTTATAGTATACTTTGTTGCATTATTGCTTCTTGGAGGAGTAAGGGAATCGGAGATAAGAGCCTTCCCGGGTGGCAGTATAATAGCAGCGGTTGCAAAATTCCTGCATCTTATATAGAGAGGTTTTGATGAGAGTTTGTGTGATAGGTGCAGGCCCCTCAGGTATGGCCTGCGCAATAACGCTCGCAAAAAGGAATATAGATGTTACACTCTTTGAACACGGTGACAGGGTCGGAAGAAAAATATTATCAACCGGTAACGGCCGGTGTAATCTGTCAAATTCCGATCATGACCTTTCGCATTATCATGGAAACAGGGAGTTCATTGAGGCTGTTTTTGAGAGAAAGCCCTTTGGATCCACAGTTTCCTTTCTTACAAAGCTTGGGATATTTACAAAGAATAAGGGCGGATATCTCTATCCCTACAGTGAACAGGCATCTGCCGTTTCGGATGTACTAAGACATGCAATGAAACGATATGGTGTTAAGGTTGTCACAGGCATAAATGTCAGTGATATAAGGAAGACGGAGCCTGAAAAAGGTAACGACCGGGAGGGATTTATAATTATAAGTGATCAGGGCAGGGAATGCTTTGACAGAGTGGTCATAGCTGCAGGCTCTAAGGCCTTTCCAAAGAGCGGGTCGGACGGAAGCGGTTATGAGCTCTCGAGGCTTCTCGGCCACAGTATCACAGAACCACTTCCCGCACTCTGTGCCTTAAGGTCTGATGAAAAGTTCTGCAGGATGCTCGCAGGAGTAAGATCCGAGGCCGTGGTTTCCCTGGAGATCGATACAGGGATAGTAAAGAGTGACACCGGAGAAGTACAGTTTACTGATTACGGTCTGTCGGGGATACCTGTTTTTCAGCTGAGTTATCTGGCTGTCAGGGCTTTATACAGGAAAAAGAAGGTAAGGATACATCTTGATCTCATGCCTTTAATGGATAAAGATACTCTTTCCGGATTCCTTTTTGATAGAAAAAGTTCAGATGAAACAAAAAGCTGCGGTGAGTTTCTTACGGGGATACTGAATAAGAATCTTTCGCTTCTTATAATAAAGCTTGCGGGGCTTTCGCAGGATGGGCTTCTCTCTGAGACAGAGGATTCAGAAATTGAGATGATATCAGGATATATCAAAGATCTGACCTTTAATATATCGGGATATAATTCCTTTGATAAGGCACAGATCTGTCAGGGCGGAGTGTGTACGGGGGAAATATCAGCAGATATGCAGTCAAAGCTTGTAAAGGGACTGTATTTTGCCGGGGAGATCATAGATGTTAACGGAGATTGCGGGGGTTATAATCTCACCTGGGCCTTTAACACGGGGATGATAGCCGGTGAGATGGCTAAGGAGCAGTACTGATGTTGAGGATTTCCGGAATTAAGCTTAGACCCTCTCAGGATGAAGGTCTTCTGAGGGAATGTATCATAAAGGAACTGAGACTTGATAAGATATCGTGGCTTAAGGATGAGGATTTTAATTACAGGATAATAAAAAAATCCGTCGATGCCAGGAAAAAGCCTGATATTTTTTATATTTATTCAGTGGCCGTTTCCTTCAGTAAGGAAACGGAAGAGAGGTATCTTGCAACAGTAAGGAACAGGAATGTTATACCATATGAGGAGGTGCTCTATAAACCCCTGACGGTAAGGTCTGAAAGAGTAAAGAAGAGACCCGTGATAACAGGGGATGGGCCCTGCGGGATCTTTTGCGCATATATTCTTACCCTTGGAGGGCTCTCTCCCATAGTCCTTGAAAGGGGTGGGGATATAGATGAAAGGACAGAGAGCGTAGATGAATTCTTTGGTTTTGGGAAGCTGAATAAAAACTGTAATGTACAGTTCGGGGAGGGCGGAGCAGGAGCCTTTTCCGACGGAAAGCTCAATACCATGGTAAAGGATAAGATGGGAAGGGACAGATTTGTTCTTGAAACCTTTGTAAAGTACGGTGCGCCAAAGGATACTCTCTATGCCGCAAAGCCCCATCTTGGAACCGACAGGCTCAGATCCATAATGAAGGCAATGCGCAGTGACATGGAAAGAATGGGCTGTGAGTTCAGATTTAACACCTGTTTACTTGATATAGCCGAAAAAAACAAAACCCTTACAGGTGTAATGACCGATAAGGGAGATATAGATACGGATACACTTATACTTGCCATAGGTCATTCATCGAGGGATACCTTTAAAATGCTGGATCAAAGAGGACTTAACATGGTTTCCAAGCCTTTTGCGGCAGGCTTCAGGCTTGAGCATTCCCAGAAGTGGCTTGATGATACACAGTATGGGAAGGGACATGACATGACTCTTCCCGCAGCTGACTATAAGGTCACTAACACAACGGATAGGGGAAGGGCAGTTTATTCCTTCTGTATGTGCCCCGGAGGCTACGTGGTCAATTCTTCCTCCGAAGAGAACCGCCTTTGTATAAATGGTATGAGTTATTCGAAAAGAGACGGAAAAAACTGTAACTCAGCCATAGTTGCGGCAGTTTCCGATAAGGATTACGGAAATTCAGATCCTCTTTGCGGAATGGAATACCAGAGAGTATTGGAGGAGAAGGCTTATGAGGCCGGTGAGGGAGAGGTTCCTGTCATGAATCTCTCAGAGCTTCTTGATAAAAGATTTGATGCAGGAAGTGATCTTTTTCTTTTACCCTGTATAAAGGGCAGATATAAAAAGGCAGATATCCTTGGTATATTTGGGGGAGAGATAAATGATGCCATAATAAGCTCTATTGAAAAATGGGACAGGCAGATAGCGGGTTTTGCAGACAGGAGGGCAGTGATATCAGCCGTAGAGTCAAGAACCTCATCTCCTGTAAGGATATTAAGGAATGAGGGATATGAAAGTAATATAAGGGGGATCTTTCCCGCAGGGGAAGGCGCAGGCTATGCAGGCGGCATAATGTCTGCGGCCATGGATGGTATCAGGATGGCTGAAAAGGTCATTGAACATTATAATGATTAAAATATATGAGAGCGGAGAAGGAAGATGAAGGCTTTAGATGAAAACAGTAAGAGCATGCTCAGGATGAGGATGAAGGATAAGAAAAGGATAGTGGTAAAGATCGGTTCCTCATCCCTTCATCATATGTCAACGGGTGAGCTTAATCTTACAAAAATGGAGAGACTGGTCAGGGAGCTCTGTGAGCTTAAGAATCAGGGAAAGGATGTTATCCTTGTTTCTTCCGGGGCGATAGCCGTGGGGAGAAAGACGATGAACGTTCCGCAGAGAGTAGGGGATACACCTGTAAAACAGGCTCTTGCAGCCATTGGGCAGGCAAGGCTTATGATGATATATCAAAGGATATTTTCTGAATATAATCATGTCACAGCCCAGATCCTTATGACAAAGCATACGATAGTTGATGATGTGAACAGGAGAAATGCGCATAATACCTTTACCGAGCTTCTGAAAATGGGGGTAATACCTGTTGTAAATGAAAATGATACCGTAGCCATTCATGAGGTAGAGGATACGATAGGCGACAATGATTTCCTTTCTGCGATCGTTGCTTATCTTGTGGGTGCGGATGCTCTCATATTGCTCTCTGACATCGACGGGCTTTATACGGATGATCCGAGAGAGAACAAGGATGCGGGATTTATAGACATAGTCGAAGATATAGATGATGTTGAAGGATATGCCAAGAAGAGTACAGGCTCGGGGCTTGGTACAGGAGGAATGAGCGCAAAGCTCCATGCCGCAACCGTAGCTGTTAATTCGGGATGCGATATGGTGATCGCAAATGCCCGGGATGTTTCCGTGATACATAAGATCATGGAGGGAAGGAATTACGGGACACTTTTTGTGGCAAAAAAGGATGATGATTTTAATATCGCAGATTATATCAATGCGACGAAATGAGCGATCATAATAATTTCACAGGGTAAAACGGTGATGATCATGAATATGGATATGAAGATAAAAAGGATCAATGAACTTTACCACAAGTCACAGAATGAAGGGCTGAGTGATGAAGAAAAGGCTGAGCAGGCAAGGTTAAGGAGCGATTATATCGCATCTGTCAGGAGTAATCTGAAAAGCCAGCTGGATTCCATAAATATACAGGAGAAGGATGGGAGTATCACAAATCTTGGAAAAAAATACGGAAACAAAAAATGATACCGGCAAGGCCTCCTTCAGAAGATCGGCTATCCGTATAAGGGATATGATAGATCCGGGAGAGAGGTCATCGGCATCAAAAAAGATAGCGGATAATCTCATGAAAAGCGGTACCCTTGATGAGGCGGATCATATCGCACTTTACGCCTCATATAAAAGCGAGGTTATCACGGATGATATTGCATCAATCCTGCTAAAGGAGGGAAAAAGGCTTTATTATCCGTTATGTATAACGGAAAACGGAGACAACCTGCTTAAATTTTTCGGGGTAGATGACACAGAGACACAGTTATGTGAAGGCTACAGGGGTATAAGGGAGCCCGATACGGAAAAATGCAGAGAGGTTTGCAGGGATGTGCCTGAGGTTATCCTGGTTCCGGGGGTCGCCTTTGGAAGGGATCTGTACCGTATGGGTTACGGAAAGGGATTTTATGACAGGTATCTTTTGGACAATAATGTATTAAAGATAGGCTTAGCTTATGAGAAACAGCTCTTTGAGACTGTGCCTCATGACAGATATGACATTAAGCTTGATCTGATAGTTACGGAAGAGAGGATATACGGATAATGAAGGGGAAAGAGGAGATCATTCCCGAAAAGGAACCGCAAAGACAGTATTATTTTATAGAGATGGCACGTAAACTCAGGGAGGAGAAGGAGAGAGAGATCAAAAGGCCTCTCACCTTCCATGTTACGACCTTTGGCTGTCAGATGAATGCAAGGGATTCCGAAAAGCTTGAGGGGATACTTAAAGCCATCGGCTATACCTATGAAGAAAAGGAAGAGGAGGCGGATCTTGTCCTTTTTAATACCTGTACGATAAGAGATAATGCCGACCAGAAGGTATACGGAAGACTTGGATACCTCCATGGAAAGAATCATTACAGGAAGGACAGGATAATAGCTCTCTGCGGCTGCATGATGCAGGAGGTGACCGCGGTAGAAAAGATAAAGAAGAGCTACTCCTTTGTAAATATAATATTCGGAACGCATAATGTATATAAGCTTGCAGAGCTTTTATGCATACAGGCTGCACAGGGCAATATGGTCATCGACATCCTTGACGGGACAGACCTTATTGTCGAGGACATACCAAACAGCAGAAAATATCCCTTCAAATCGGGTATAAATATAATGTATGGCTGTAATAATTTCTGTACCTACTGTATCGTACCTTATGTAAGAGGCAGAGAGAGGAGCAGACCATCAAAAGATATAATAAGGGAGATAGAAAGGCTTGCCGAAGACGGAGTCAGGGAGATTATGCTCCTTGGGCAGAATGTCAATTCCTACGGAAAGGGGATCAAAGATGAGCTTAGTTTTTCAAAACTCTTAAAGGAAGCAGAGAGGGTAGAGGGGATAGAGAGGATAAGATTCATGACCTCCCATCCCAAGGATCTTTCCGATGAGCTTATAGAAGTAATGAGGGATTCGGATAAGATATGCAGGCATATTCATCTTCCGCTTCAATCCGGGAGTGATAAGATCCTGAAAAGGATGAACAGGAGCTATACAAGGCAACAGTATATAGATCTTGCTCTGAAAATAAGGAGAGAGATCCCTGACATAGCCATCACGACCGATATAATAGTCGGATTTCCGGGCGAAACAAAGGAGGATGTGGATGACACCCTTGATGTTATGGAAAAGGTAAGATATGACGGAGCGTTTACCTTTATCTATTCAAAAAGGTCAAATACTCCGGCAGCCACCATGCCTGACCAGGTCACAAAGGAACAGAACCGGGTGCAGTTTGACAGGGTTCTTAAAAAGGTTCAGGAGATATCAAAGGAGATGGCACAAAAAAGGACCGGTAATATAGAAAAGGTACTGGTGGAGGAGATCAGCGATCATGACGCGGGCTTTGTTTCGGGAAGATTATCGTCAAACCTCGTGGTCCACTTCGAAGGAAGTGAGTCATTGATCGGACAGATAGTTGATGTAAGGCTGGATGAATGCAGGAATTTTTATTATATAGGGAAAAGAGTCTGAGGAGGAAACAAAAATGAAAAAACCTATGACAATGACACAGAAGATACTGGCAGATCATGCGCATCTAAAATATGTTGAGGCCGGGCAGCTGATAGAGGCAGACCTTGATCTTGTACTCGGTAATGATATTACCACACCCGTTGCCATAAGAGAGATAGGTAAGGTTGAGAAGGAGGGGGTTTTTGACAAGGATAAGATAGCCCTTGTCATGGATCATTTCATTCCGAATAAGGATATCAAGTCCGCTGAGAACTGTAAGTGTGTGCGGGAATTTGCGATGAAGCATGATATAAGTCATTATTATGATGTGGGACAGATGGGTATAGAACATGCACTTTTGCCGGAAAAAGGACTGACGGTTGCGGGAGATGTGATCATAGGAGCAGATTCACATACCTGTACCTACGGTGCTCTCGGGGCCTTTTCTACCGGCGTTGGAAGTACCGATATGGCCTGCGGAATGGCTACAGGGAAGGCCTGGTTCAAGGTGCCTTCCGCTATTAAGTTTAATATTACCGGCAAACCGTCGAAATGGATAAGCGGAAAGGATGTTATCCTTCATATTATCGGAAAGATAGGTGTAGACGGGGCCCTTTACAGATCCATGGAATTTGCGGGAGAGGGAATAAAGGAGCTTTCCATGGATGACAGGTTTACAATTGCCAATATGGCAATAGAGGCCGGCGGCAAGAACGGTATCTTTCCTGTTGATGAAAAGGCGGAAAGCTATATGAAGGAGCATTCAAAGAGAGCCTATAAGATATATGAGGCAGACAGTGATGCTGTATATGATGAGGAATATACTATCGATCTGAGTACCTTAAGACCTACAGTGGCCTTCCCTCACCTGCCGGAAAATACAAAGACCATAGATGAAATAGGTGAGAAGATAAAGGTAGACCAGGCAGTCATCGGTTCATGTACAAACGGAAGGTTAGAGGACTTAAGAACTGCCGCAGGGATACTTAAGGGCAAAAAGGTTGCTAAGAACTTAAGATGCATCATAATCCCCGCCACACAGGATATTTATCTCAAGGCAATGGATGAGGGGCTTTTAAAGATATTCATAGAGGCCGGTGCCATTGTATCAACTCCTACCTGCGGACCCTGTCTTGGAGGCTATATGGGTATTCTTGCTAAGGGTGAGAGGTGTATTTCCACAACGAACAGAAATTTTGTCGGAAGGATGGGCGACGTAGAGTCAGAGGTATATCTTTCAAGCCCGGCTGTAGCTGCGGCAAGTGCTATAACAGGATATATATGTGCGCCAGAGGATTAATGACGGATATCCGCAAAACACCGGATAGATAAAAATTGACATAACAGATTTGAATAAAGGAGACAGATATGGAAGCAAAAGGACATGCTTTTAAGTATGGAGATAATGTAGATACTGATGTGATAATCCCCGCAAGGTACCTTGCCATACAGGACAGGGAAGAGCTTGCGATGCATTGTATGGAGGATATAGACGATACCTTTGTAAAAAGAGTCAGCAAGGGAGATCTGATAATTGCAGGAAAGAACTTTGGCTGCGGCTCTTCAAGGGAGCACGCTCCCATAGTGATAAAGGAAAAGGGTGTGAGCTGCGTGATAGCAGAGACCTTTGCAAGGATATTTTACAGGAATGCGATAAATATAGGTCTTCCCATAATCGAATGTAAGGAGGCTTCTGAGAATATCGAAGAAGGAGATGAGGTATTCGTAAACTTTGATACCGGAGTCATAAAGAACCTTACTAAGAATGAGGAATACAAGGGTCAGCCGTTCCCCGAATTCATGCAGAAGATAATAAAGAGCGAGGGACTGATAAATTATATAAACAGTTAAGTATAAGATGTTAAAAAAGGGTGATATATTTGTGGCGGTCATTGTCATATCATCCTGTATCCTTTCATCACTTATGTTTATGAAGGATGCGGGTGATAAGGTCATCATAAGTGCTGAGGGCAGGGAAGTAGCCGTCTGTCCTCTTGATAAGGATGAGGTGATAACCGTCACGGGAAGGAACGGGCTTGAATGCAGAGTTGAGATAAGGGATGGCAGGGTAAGCGTGGTGGAAGCTGACTGTCCCGACAAGCTGTGTGTTCATCAAAAGTCTGTATCAAAAAAGGGTGAGACCATAGTCTGTCTTCCCGCAGAAATAGTTATTTCCATCGATTCAGAGGACGAAGGCGGATTTGATGCCGTCACACGATGAAAGAGGCTGTTATGAGTACGGATAAGATTACAAAGCTCGGGCTTATGCTGGCGTTGTCCGTCATTATGGGATATGTTGAATATCTTATACCGCTTCCCATAGGAATACCCGGGGTAAAGCTTGGGCTTGCAAATATAGTCATACTTTATGTTACGGTGACCTGCGGTCCGCTTGAGGCTTTGCTTATCCTTATACTCAGGATATTACTCAACGGTTTTATGTTTGGAAATGTATTTTCGATGATCTTTGCTTTTTCGGGTGGAATACCCGCCTGGCTCGGAATGACATTTGCACATAAATTTCATAAAAAGCTTGATCTCAGCCTTACGGGGACAGGTATGATCGGAGGAACTATACATAATATCGGACAGTTGACGGCAGCAGTCTTTTTGGTTGATCAGCTTAAGGTTATATACTACCTTCCGATCCTCCTTTTGTCGGGACTCATAACCGGAGGTATAACGGGGACTCTGTGCATGGCAGTTATCAGAAGGCTTCCGCATGGGAGGGAGAGTATATGAAGGAAAGAGGGATTATATGATCGCATATTTAAAGGGCAGCGTGGCTGCCATATATGAAGGACAGATAGTACTTGAGACAAACAGTATAGGATATAATATATTTATGCCTCAGAGCTCTCTTGAGCTTATAGACGGAATAGGAAGTGAGGTCAAGATATATACTTACTTAAGCGTCAGGGAGGATGCAATGCTCCTTTACGGATTTCTTACAAAGGATGATCTTGATTTTTATAAACTGCTTCTTTCCGTGAACGGGGTGGGACCTAAGGCAGCTCTGTCGATCCTTTCTTCCTTCAGTGCAGATGATCTTAAGTTTGCCATCCTTTCGGGAGATTCAAAGACGATCTCATCCAAAGCTTCCGGTATAGGACCAAAGACTGCACAGAGGATAATAATAGACCTTAAGGATAAGGTTGATCTTAATGAAGCCTTTGAGAGTAAGCTCAGCAAGGCATCCGATGCAGATGAGATAAGGGATTCCGGCAACCGGAGTGAAGCAGTAGAAGCACTGACTGCTCTGGGATATTCGTCGACGGATGCCCTGCGTGCAGTCAGAGAAGCATCGAAGGATGGAATTGATGATGTGGAGGAGCTTCTTAAGAGAGCGCTTAAATATATAGTTTAGTTTTTACACCTGTATCTTAAGTTTATACAGGCAATAAAGAGGGCTTTTATAGGTAATATCCGGGGGAAGGTAAGATGACGAAAAGGACTATAGAAACAAATATAACCGAAGAAGATATCAAGATCGAGGGATCATTGAGACCGCAGACTCTCAATGACTATATCGGACAGACCAAGATAAAGGAAAACATGAAGGTATATATAGAGGCGGCAAAGCAAAGAAAGGATCCGCTCGACCATGTACTCCTGTATGGTCCTCCGGGACTTGGTAAGACAACCCTTGCAGGGATAATAGCAAATGAGATGGGGACACATATCAAGATAACCTCCGGACCTGCAATAGAAAAGCCCGGAGAGATAGCTGCCATTTTAAATAACCTGCAGGAGGGTGATGTGCTGTTTGTTGATGAGATCCACAGACTTAACAGACAGGTGGAGGAGGTGCTTTACCCTGCTATGGAGGATTACTGCATAGACATCATGATAGGAAAGGGAGCCTCTGCAAGGTCGATAAGGTTAGATCTTCCAAAGTTTACTCTTGTCGGAGCGACCACAAGGATAGGTCTGCTTACCGCACCCTTAAGGGACAGGTTCGGGGTCATACACAGACTTGAATTTTATTCCTTTGAGCAGCTTATGACGATCATACTTCATTCCGCAGAGAAGTTAGATGTTGAGATAGAGAAGGAGGGGGCTTTGGAGCTTGCAAAAAGGAGCAGGGGAACACCGAGACTTGCCAACAGGTTACTTAAAAGAGTAAGGGATTTTGCCCAGGTAAGATATGAAGGCGTTATAACGACAGAGGTTGCAAGAAATGCTCTGGATCTTATGGATGTGGACAGGATGGGGCTTGATCATATAGACAGAAATGTTCTGCTCACCATGATAGAAAAGTTTGATGGAGGCCCGGTGGGGCTTGACACACTGGCCGCTTCCGTTTCCGAGGATCCGGGGACCATAGAGGACGTATACGAACCGTATCTTTTGCAGAATGGTCTTATAAACAGGACACCAAGGGGAAGGGTAGCCACAAGGGCCGCATATGAGCATTTTGGCATTCCTTATCCGCTTGACGAAGGCAACTGATAAGATATATAATTTAAAGTAACGGTTTGTATCGGGATATTATTGGGAAATAAGAGGTGACTGTTTTGGCAAACAGAAATAATACTGAAGTAGTGATAGGGGACAAGGTCATAAGATTAGGGGGCAGTGAGAGCGAAGAATACATGCAGAGAGTTGCCTCGTATATCAATGGTAAATATGAGGATTATAACAAGATAGAATCCTTCAGAAGACAGCCTGCGGATATGAAGAGCGTGTTGATGCAGATAAATATAGCGGATGATTATTTTAAGGCAAGAGATCAGCTTAAGGAGCTTCAGGATGAGCTTGAGATCAAGGATAAGGAGATGTACGATATAAAGCATGAGCTTATAGCGGCACAGATTAAGCTTGAAAGTAAGGAAAAGCTCATAAAAAATTATCAAAACGGAGTTAAAAACTGACCTTATCAAAAAGAAATCGGATGGGTCATCGTTAAATGATTAGAGGTTGTCTGTGACAGCCTCTTTTTTGGAGAATAATATGAAAAGATCGGAGCTGCTCTCACCTGCCGGAAATATGGATGCCTTCAGTGCTGCACTCAATGCCGGCGCTGATGCGATATATTTAGGCGGAGAAAAATTCGGGGCGAGAGCATATGCAGATAACTTTACAAAGGAAGAAATCCTTAAAGCACTGGATCTTGCTCATCTTCATGACAGAAGGGTTTATCTTACAGTCAACACCCTGTTAAAAGATGAAGAGACAGAGGAGCTTTATGACTATATCTATCCCTTTTATATAAACGGTCTTGACGGAGTCATAATTCAGGATCCGGGAGTGATAAGCGTTCTCGGTAAAATGTTTCCAAAGCTTCCTCTTCATGCGAGCACGCAGATGGCAGTTACCGGTAAGGACGGAGTAGATTTTTTAAAGGAGAGAGGAATAAGCAGGGTTGTGCTTGCAAGAGAACTCTCGCTTAAAGAAATTGAATATATTTATAAGGAAACCGGTATCGAACTTGAGTGCTTTATACATGGAGCGCTCTGTTATGCTTATTCCGGCAAGTGCTTAATGTCATCCTTTATCGGGGGTAGATCGGGAAACAGGGGGAGATGTGCGGGAGCGTGCAGGCTTCCTTATCCTGAAAAATACTATTTAAGTGCCAGGGATATATGCACCCTTTCCATTCTGCCACAGCTTGTAAATGCCGGTATCTCATCACTTAAGATAGAAGGAAGGATGAAGGGCGCACAATACGTGGGAGCTGTGACCGGAATATACAGGAAGCATCTGGACAGGCTGTATGAAGATGGAGCCAGGGGGTACAGGGTTGACGAAAAGGAGCTTTCCACTCTTTTAAATCTCTATACAAGGAGCGGAAACAGCGAGGGATATTATCATAGGAAAAACGGAAGGGATATGATAACTATCACGAAGCCCTCTTATGAGGTGACCGATCAGGAGCTTTCACAGAAGATGTTTATGACATATTCCGGGGAAAGGCCATATGTTTATATAGACGGTGTTGCTGAATACAGGGAGAATGAGCCCTCTGTTTTAAAGCTTTGGTTTAGTGGCAATGAAGGAGGGTGTGAGGTATGCGTTAAGGGTGATATCCCGGAAGCAGCAAGAAATAATCCGATGAGTGGGGAAGAGATAAGGAAAAGCCTTGAAAAAACCGGAGGTACGGAATTTGTCTTCAGATCCCTTAAGGTAAATACAGCCGGAAATATCTTTGTTCCAAAGAGCAGGATAAATGCCCTTAGAAGATCCGCACTTGAGGAACTAAGGGGGAAGCTATTAGCCGGATACAGAAGGGATGATGACAGTATACGGGATATATCCGGGACAGATCATCTGCCATCGACTAAAGGTGACGAAGGAAAAAAAGATAAAAAATGCAGACTTCATATCATGCTCTTAAGAGATACGGATGTCTCAATGTTTCTGCAAAATGAGCAAGTTGACATCATATCGGTTTCACATTTTGCCATTATAAACGACAGCGGGAAGGATATTACAGAAAGCATAAAGAAGCTGTCGGATATGATAAGGGATAACGGAAAGAGATTTTATCTAAAGCTGCCCTCCATAATTAGGAAGGGTTTTACGGACAGATATCCATATATAAGGGAGCTTACCGAAAAGGGTATGATAGACGGGATCATAGCGGATGACTATGAGAGTCTTAAGTTTCTTAAGGATATATCCTTTAAAGGTGATATAATAACGGATATACATCTTTACGGATGGAACAGGTATGCAGAAGATGTCTTAAAGGGATCGGGGGAAAGGGTAAATACCACCGTTCCCATAGAGCTTAATAAGAGAGAGCTTTATAAGAGGGGGATAACGGGAGAGGATATGATAGTGTACGGGTATCTTCCCATGATGCTCTCCGCACAGTGTATAAAGAAGACTAAAGATATATGTGATCACAGACCTTCACTCACAACACTTAAGGACAGGCTTTTTAATGTCTATCCGGTTGAATGTCACTGCAGCGAGTGCATAAATGTCATATATAACAATGTCCCTTTATTCATAGATAAAAAGGACGGTGTAGCAGACAGACTTAAGCCGTCACATTTAAGGCTTATGTTTCTTGATGAGGATGATAAGACAAAAAGAAAAATTCTCGATCATTATTCGGATATCTTATCAGGAAAGGAAATATGCGCAAAGCCGCCCCTGGAAAAATATACAAAGGGCCATTTAAACAGAGGAGTAGAGTAGCCGTTGGAATTGATTACAGCCGAAGCAGTAAAGTATATACTGATCCTTCTGATAACGGTATATACGATACAGTGTTTTGTGGTATTTAAACAACAGGATGAGGAGAAGGCAAACAGTATCTATCTCAGACAGAATGTCGAAATGATCCTGATCCATTTCCTGTCATTTCTGGTGCTGTACATCGGAACGAAGGATGTGCAGTATATAGTCTATTACGCGGTATCACAGATAACTACCGTTTCCGTTGTCATCTTTTACAGGATAGTATACAGGGGCGCAAATAAGCTTCTCCTAAACAATATGTGTATGCTCCTGACCGTGAGCTTCATAATCCTTTCGAGACTTTCGTATTATAAAGCCATAAGGCAGATACTTGTTGCCATAGCTTCACTTATCGTTACATCCACAATTCCCTACATACTTATGAATTTTAATAACATCAGACGTTTTTATTATCTTTTTTCGGGTATAGGCATCTTCCTTCTTCTTATGGTGCTTGTTTTTTCACACGCGGTCAACGGATCAAAGCTGAATGTAAATATAGGAGGAGTGACCTTCCAGCCCTCGGAATTTGTAAAGCTTTTATTTATTTTTACTATAGCGGGAATTCTTTCACGGTCGGTAGATATAAGGAATATATTTATAAGCTTAGCCATAGCGGGGATCCATATCATATTGCTCGTGCTGTCAAAGGATCTTGGATCTGCGCTTATCTTTTTTATGATATATCTGGTCATGCTCTATGTCGCCACCGGAAGGCTTTTATACATCATATCCGGATCATTGGCGGGAACCGTAGCTGCTCTTACGAGTTATAAACTGTTTGCGCACGTAAGGGTCAGGGTGGAGGCCTTTACGGATCCCTTCGGGAAGATAGACAATGCCGGATATCAGATAGCCCAGTCGCTGTTTGCCATCGGCACCGGAGGATTTTTTGGAATGGGACTTCTTCAGGGGGCTCCGGAGAAGATACCGGTGGTGGTATCCGACTTCGTTTTTTCCGCAATAGCCGAAGAGATGGGGGTGATATTTGCTCTCTGCCTCATCCTTATCTGTGTCAGCTGTTTCATAATGTTCATGAACATATCGATAAAGTTTAAGGATCCATTTTATAAGCTTGTGGGAGCCGGACTTGCGGTAACTTATATTTTCCAGGTCTTTCTGACGATCGGCGGAGTCACGAAATTCATACCTCTTACAGGTGTAACGCTTCCGCTCATAAGCTATGGCGGAAATTCAATAATGGTAACTCTTATTATGTTTGCGATAATACAGGGACTTTATGTGAGCAAGGATAAGGAATCGCATGAAAGACAATAGAAGGGAAAACAGCAAAACAGGGACAGAGCCTGTAAAGATAGATAAGAAGAGGGCAAACAGAAGTATAGCCTATGTTACCTATGCTTTTGTCCTTCTTTTTCTGGTGCTCATAGTTTACATAGTTTATTATACGATATTCAGGGGACCTGAGGATATCAATAACTCATATAACTCAAGACAGGATATATATGCCAAAAGAGTAGTGAGGGGACAGATATTATCAAGGAACGGGGACATACTTGCAAAAAGCGTTACGGATGAGTCCGGCAGGGAAGAGCGTGAATATCCCTATGGCCCTTTGTTTGCGCATGCAGTGGGCTTTTCGGAAAAGGGGAAGCTCGGAGTAGAGGCAAATGCAAACATCAGACTTCTTACATCGAACAGGCCGCTTACCGAGAGAGTGATAAATGATTTCAGGGGGGAAAAGAACCTTGGGAATGATGTATATACTACTCTTGATCCGGACATTCAAAGGGCTGCCTATGACGCACTTGGCTCATATAAAGGAGCGGTTATAGCAACGGACATTAAGACAGGAGAGATACTGTGCATGGTTTCAAAGCCTGATTTCGATCCGAATCTTATCGAAGAAGAATGGGATGAGATCAATTCCGATCAGAAAAAAGGAGCTCTTCTTAACAGGGTAACGCAGGGACTTTATCCTCCGGGCTCCACCTTTAAGATAGTGACTACTCTTGAATATCTGAAGGAACACGAAGATATTGCCTCAGAGTACAGTTTTGAATGCAACGGGAGCTTCAGCTATGAGGGTAGTAAGATCAACTGTTATCACGACAGAAGCCATGGTGAAGTGGATCTTTTATCCTCCTTTTCCAGATCCTGTAACGCATCCTACGCAAATATAAGTACTACCCTTGATAAGGAGGCCTTCAGGAATACCTGCGAGGAGCTTCTGTTTAATAAAGACCTTCCGCTTAAGATGTCATATAAACAGAGCTATGTCCCGATAAACAATGATTCATCCGCTGATGAACTGATGCAGACGGCGATAGGACAGGGTAAGACCCAGATGACCCCCATACATATAAATATTATCACCTCTGCCATAGCAAACAACGGTGTTCTGATGAGACCGTATATAATAGACAGGATAGAAAAAAACGGCGGAGGTGTCATAAGACAGTATGCTCCTGATGAATACGGAAGGATAATAGATGAGAAGTATTGCTTAAGCCTCAGGGAGATGATGGAAGAGGTCGTAAAGAGCGGAACGGGAACCAGATTATCGGAGACAGACGGATATACGGCCGCTGGTAAGACCGGCTCTGCGGAATATTCATCCAATAAGGTGATGTCTCATGCATGGTTTACAGGCTATGCACCCTGCGATGATCCGCAGATCGCAGTCACGGTTATTGCAGAGGAGGCAGGTTCCGGAGGAGAGATGGCAGTTCCCATCGCCAAAAAGGTTTTTGATGCATGGGCAGCTTCTGTGGTAGAATAAAGCATGTATTTCAGAAAGGAGAAAATATCATGAAGGCATTATTTATCGGAGGAACCGGGATAATAAGCTCAGCTATCGTAAGAAAGCTCTGTAAGGAGGATTATGCTGAGGTGTGGCTTATAAACAGGGGAAACCGCAGGGACAGGATACCAGAGGGGGCACATCTTATAACTGCGGATATCAACGATGAAAGGAAGGTTCTTGATGCAATAGGTGATAAGTTTTTTGATTGTGTCTGTGAGTTCATAGGTTTTCGTGTCCCGGATGTGGAAAGGGATTACAGACTTTTTAACGGACGGACAGGTCAGTATATCTATATAAGCTCGGCATCGGCGTATAACAAACCTGCCGCAAACTATGTGATAACGGAAGGAACGGCTCTGGCAAATCCTTATTGGCAGTATTCAAGGGATAAGATCGCCTGTGAGGAGTATCTGATGAAAAAATACAGGGAAGAAGGTTTTCCCGTGACTATTGTACGTCCAAGCCATACCTATGACGAGAGAAATATCCCGCTGGGTGTTCATGGGAAAAAAGGCTTCTGGCAGGTGATAAAGAGGATGCAGGAGGGTAAGAAGGTCATAATACAGGGAGACGGTTCATCACTCTGGACTGTAACCTTCAACGAGGATTTTGCAACAGGATATATAGGCCTTATGGGTAACAGGCATGCGATAGGAGAGGCCTTCCAGATTACAGGGGATGAGGCTCTTACATGGGATCAGATCTATAATACGATAGCCGATGCCCTGGGCGTTAAATTAAATGCCTGTCACATTTCCGCGGAATTTCTTGCAGAAGTCGGGGATAAATACGGATTTGGCTTTGAAGGAGGGTTACTGGGTGATAAGTCGGTTTCCGTAATATTTGACAACAGTAAGCTCAAAAGTCTTGTACCGGCAATGAAGACGACGATCCCCTTCCACAGGGGAGTGCGTATAGCCCTTGACTACGTATTGTCCCATCCGGAATGTCAGGTTGAGGATCCGGAATTTGATGAATGGTGCGATAAAGTGATAGCAGCACTTGAACGTGCAAAAAGCGAGATCTGAAACTGCTCACTGAATACCGGTATCATGTTAATTTGATCTTTTGGCGTTAAATATCTCAAAGAAGTCCGACAGATTCTCCTTGGTTCCGGGTATCCGGAAGTTATTTTCATCAAATTCAAGCATGTACTTGGTAAATGCGTTGATTATCGTTGTACCGCCGGGATGTTTGGTCTCTCTTTTAAAGGAAGCGGTATAGGACTGATGAACATGCCCGTGGAGCATATAGGACGGCTGATAAAAGTCTATAAGACTTTCAAAGCATTGAAAACCGTTGTGAGGAAGATCATCCATGTCACCGTATCCCTTTGCGGGAGCATGGGTCACAAGTATATCAAAACCTTTATGTAAAACAATACCCGGGGTGGCCGAACGAATGCGTTTGGCCATCTCTTTTTCCGTATACATATAGGGACCCGGCTTATATTTCATGGAACCTCCAAATCCCAGTATCCTGACACCATTGAAGTCATAGATCTTTCCGTCGATGGGGATGCAGCCCTCGGGCGGCTTTTGGACATAGTGGCTGTCATGGTTACCGGGAATATAAAGAAGAGGTACTGTTTTCATTGTTACTAAGAATTCCAGATATCTTGCATCAAGGTCACCGCAGGATATTATAAGATCAACCCCTTCAAGTTTATCGGGGGTATAGAAATCATAAAGTGATTTGGATTCTTCATCGGCGATAACAAGTATCTTCATTGGCAGTGCCTCCGTGATCATTCTATTATTTGCTTCCTGTGGGGATCGTCCCGCATACATTGTCGTTGAGCCAGTTCATGGTGATCTCTGCATCAAAGTTAAGGGTTTCAAGACTGTCAGAGAGAGAGGTCGCTCTGTCAGATAATCTTTTCTGGATGATGCCTCCGGTCGAATGTATCTCCCCACTGAAGGGCCCTGTCAGTCCCGAAGCTACCGATGCCTTGAAAAATTCCATGAGTCGTACCGTTTCATAGGGCAGGTCGCCTATTCTAAGATCGACAACACCGGTGGAGAGTCCGAAATAATAATTGGTAGCCTGGAGACTGTTAACTATATTTTGCGCATCCCACAATCCTTCTGTTATAAGATGAAAGATGTTAGCATAGTATTTTCCCCAGTTATAATAAGGAGAGCAGATATATTTATCCCTGCCGTCCCCGGGAGATATAAGGAATACACCCTTCTTTCTGCTGTTCTCGCAATTGTTCGGAGAATGTTCTATATCGGCATATATCTCTATCCCTTCATTTTTCCAGTCATTCATATAATCGCTGTCCTCATCAAGACATAACCATTTAAGGGAAATACTGCAATCGGGAACCATCATGGATGCACCGAGGGCAAAGGCGTTTATATTGGCTGTCTTCATTGTACCCGGACTGTCGCAGAGATAGCCGATCTTATGTTCCTTACAGCCACTGGTCAGTAAAACGTTTGCGGCAAGAATTCCTGAAAGAAATGCAGCTTCACTGAATCTTGCAAAGTAGCTTCTGACCGAACTGTAGGTCTGTCCTATAGAACAGTTCATGAATTTTATCGAGGGATTTGTTACGGAATACTTAAGTGTCTCCTCGAGCATATCAGGTGAGACAGTGATGATAACTTCATTCTTATCATCTATGGCTTTTTTGATAGATTCTGATAGAGTGGAATCAGCCTTATCCGCTATATAATAGTCCGTATGTACCTTTTCTCCTAAGATCTCCTGTGCATAAAGACGTCCTGCCTCATGGGAATCTATCCATCTTGACTCATCTACAGCTGCGTCATATATGAAGGCTATACGCAGAGGAGATAATGCCGTGTACTGTCTGGTGTTTTTGAATAATCCTGACAGAGGGCCGGATTTCTGCTTTTTTTCCGGGGCTTCATTTAATATTATAATATTGTTCAGATCCTTATCTGTGGCCAGCTCTTTTTGCACCAACCTGATATTTGAAAGGATCTGTCCGGAAGAATCATCAAGCAGACTCTTATAAGGAAAGATGGAAATATATACAAGGAAGGCATCGCTTGCTGATATTTCCTGACCTTTGGAGGAAGAAGCAAGGGATTTTAAAGCTTTTTTAAAGGCTTTGTCAAAGTATATATAGGCGGACTTCAGATCCTCGACAGCCGTTGAGGGCCACTTTGAATCAAGATCCATCCCCATATAGTAAGCGAGTTTTTCATAGGAACCGGGGGCCCTGAACCGTATTATGAAGATCCCTGTGGCCTCATAAAATCTGAGATACTCTTTGTATACCGGATAGGATCTGTCATCTGATTCTACGGGAATAAGTCTTGTAACATCCGCAAGTATATATTCAAAATTCAGGTATTTGGAGACGGAAACCCTTTTATTGCCCTCCCCCACATAGTAATTTCCAAGATACTCATAGCAGGTGATCGCATCCCTGACTCCCTCTTCGGATACGGAATTATACAGATGTTCCCATTTATCTGCGAATTCTGTCTTGGGTCCGAGGATCGGCATGAAGTTATTGGCAAAGGCATTGTTCCTTGATTCGGATTTATTTCCCACAATATAATCAAGAGGTAATTCCATCAGACCGAGATGAGCCTGAAATTTTATATCCTGACTTTGAAGGAAGCTGTCAAGCACGGGAAGATAGGGTGATTCTCCCTTTGCTTCGGCCTTTGATGTGGCACTGAGTCCCTTTTTTCTTGCATTATAATAATTCTCCATTATGTAAGTCCCCTTATGATCAGTATAATAAATATATTTTACCCTATATTCATTTAAAACTCCAGTATACAAAAGATTAAAGCAGGATATTTTACAGGTCTGTATAATGATGAAGGTATGGTTTTCAAAGGATTATCAGCTGTGTTATACTAACTATACTTTTGGGCGTTTGGAGAACTATATTTTTTAAAGTATCCGGTCTCATTTGCCGGTGGATCAGGCATAAAAAATATGATAGAAAAAATTAAAAATATAAACCTCAGAACAAGGGTACTTATCCAGATGGCTGTGTTGATCATTCTTATCATCACGGTTTTTTCATTGATCTTTATAAGCCGATATTATAAGTATGAAAATGAGATACTCGGACAGGAGAGAATACAGAATCTGTATTCTCTTTCGGCATCCTTAGACGGGTTGTTTTCCAATGCGGATAACTGTTCAAAAATGATGATCGCGGATTATACCGTGCAGGAGCAAATGGCAGGCGGAGATCTTAACAGCAGTACATTGGGACAGCAGATGGTCATCAATAAAGCATATTCGATCCTGCAGTTTTCCGAGGGTATAGAATCGATCTGGCTCATAGACGGAAGAGGTCAGAAGCTTCTTATCGGTAATACCGCGGGGATGTCAAAGAATGATGATAAGGACAGCTTTGAAGAACTGAAAAAACCGTATGGAAGTGCGGAAATGTATATCGAAAGGGGCAGTAATAATTCTTCCTTTGCTTTGGTAAGGGCATATAACAATACTGTGGATTTTACCCCGGCAGGTATAATAGGGGTTGATATAAGCGGAGAATACATCAATTCACTTATTTTAAAGATCGTTGACATAGAAAATGAATACCTTCTTATCCTGGATGATGCAGATAACATAATTTACTGGAACGGGCCTGAAGAATCTGCAGGGGAATATAAATCCCCCGCAGAAGATCTGTTTGGTGATGAGACAGAGGTATTTAAAAGACTGAAGGTATCCGGAAATACCTTCAATATGTCAGGAATAAACGATCCTGAAAAGGGATGGAGGATAATCAGGTTTACACCTTCATTTATTGATACACCGGAGAGTACGGGATTGAAACAGCTGGTTCTGTGCCTGATAGTCATAATCGGAGCGCTGATCTTCATAACATCCTCATTTGTTGCGGGATCTCTTACAAGGCCTATCCAGCAGATGTATTCGGCAATGAATGAAACAAAAGACGGTATCCCCCAACGGATAGAGGATAAGGCAAAAATACATGAATTTCAGATACTGTTTTCCGGATATAACCAAATGGTTGAAAGGATAAGACAGCTGATAGATGAAACCATACAGAGGCAGAAAAGGATAAGACAGGTAGAACTTAATGAGATACAGGAGCAGATGAAGCCTCATTTTTTATATAATACGCTTGATTCCATAGAGGCCCTTGCAATGATGGGTGATACAGAAAATGTCTGCAGGCTCATAGAGTCTTTGGGAGATTTTTACCGCAGGTCGGTA
The DNA here is from genome assembly GCA_024687745.1 of Lachnospiraceae bacterium. Taxonomy (GTDB): domain Bacteria; phylum Bacillota; class Clostridia; order Lachnospirales; family Lachnospiraceae; genus UBA2868. The sequence goes on along the minus strand of JAILEM010000062.1, from coordinate 16,116 downwards.
AGCGGGGGAAGGGAATTTCTTACAGTTGCAGAAGAGATAAGGATGGCAAGGGATTATTCGCAGATCATGCATATCCGTTTCGGAGAAACCTTTACCTGTGAGATAGAATGCGATGAGGGATGTAATTCATATCAGATCCCCAAGCTTACAATACAGCCACTTATCGAAAATGCATTTCAGCATGGGATAAGAGGAAGGATGGAATACGGTCATATTTCGCTTAACGTAAAGGAGCTGGAAGAAAGTATACAGATAAGGATAAATGATAACGGGGCAGGGATCCCGCGGGAAGTTATCGATGAACTGAGTGAAAACAAGGAAATCGGAGGGAAGGGGAGCCTTGGGCTAAGAGGAACTATAAAGAGACTGAGCCTTATATACGGAGAGGATTTTTCATACAGTATCGGTAAGGGTTCTCCCTCTGAAATAGAACTCTTTATCAATAAAGGAGCATTAAATGAACAGGCTGAAGCTAATAATAGTTGATGATGAGATGCTGATAAGGAAGCTTATCAGAATGAAGCTTGAGGAAATAAAACTTGATATCGATATCATAGGTGAATACGGTGACTCAAAGAGCGCTATGGAGGCGGTTAAGGAATTAAAGCCGGATATCATCCTGAGCGATATATGTATGCCAGGAGAGGACGGTATCAGCTTTAGTGAAGCCTGCTTAAATATCTATCCTGATACCAGGATAATCATAATTACCGGCTTTAATGATTTTGAATATGCAAGAAGAAGTATAAAAGCAGGGGTGTCCGATTATATCATGAAGCCGGTTCAGAACGATGAGTTAAAGGATGCCATCTGTCACGTGATGGACGAGATAACCGACAAAAAAAAGCAGGATGAGGAAAAAAAGATCCTCAGGGCAGAGCTTGAGGAATCCATACCTGTTCTTCAGAGCTATTATCTCAATAATCTTATATCATCGGATGAACCTGATGAGGAAAATTATCTGAAGCTAAGGGAACTGGGTATCGATACGGATAATGAGAGCAGTGAGATCCGATTAGGACTTTTAGCCATGCGTGAATCGGCACAAAATCCTGAGCTTCCCATGCAGGCTGAAAGAGAAGTCAGAAATTTCTTTATAAGTGAAGACAGGATATATACGGTAAGAGATAACTGGGGAAGGATAATAATAATCAGTGATAACCGGGGATTCCCGATAGAGCAGTGTATCAGCATGCTTTCCGAGCTTATTAAGGAGAAGTACGGATGCCATATAATGAGCGGGTGCTCCGACAGATATGGGGATTTCAGAGAAGTCAGAAAAGCTTATCTGGAGGTACTGCAGAATCTGATGAAGCATCATGCCCAGAAAAGGAAGGACAGGGACGAGACTGAAGACAGTATGATGTCATCTGATCTTATGACCGTGATTAAGAATATCAGAAAGAGCCTGGATGAGGGAAATGCAGAGAAAGCCAGATACCTTGCGGTAAGCATTGCAGAGGAAACAAAGGAAGCTATCTCTGAACATATACTCCCGGGAAGGATAAGGGTATTTATAAAAGAATTATGCAGAGAACTTAATGTTGATATCAATACCTTAAGAAGATATGCCGATATCAGAAATTATCAAAGCAGGGAAGAACTTAAATGGTGGCTAAATGATGTCCTGACCGATCTTATGGTAAACAGAGAAAGCAATGACAGCCAGATAGGGATATTAAAGAAGGCTGTTGAATATATAAATGATAATATAGCCGATCCGAATCTTAATCAAAACGATCTTTCAGGCAGATTCAATCTCAGCAGTTCACATTTTGGAAGGCTTATGAAACAGCATATAGGAAGAACCTACAGCGAGGTGATATCTGACATAAGGCTTTGTATCATGACAGATCTGATACATAATTCTGATCTGAAGGACAGGGATATAGGTTTGAGGATAGGTATTGATGACCCGCATTATTTAAGTATCTGGTTTAAGAAGGTTACAGGGTATACGGTGAGTGAATATCGTAAGAAGTTTTGAGCGGAAGCATTCGTTTGTGCCAAATCAGTGCATTTTAAGGCTTTTTGGCAGGGCATGACAAAAAAGTGAAACAAATACTATAACGAGAGCGGAAAAGTGAAACTAAGTCAATAATTTAGTGAATTTATTTTTCTGCTCTCTTTTTTTATATTTATACATGAGAAGACAGATTTCTCATACCTTATTAATCTAGTTTTATTACGGAGGTCTGATATGAAAAAGAAATTGCTTAGCATTATGTTGGGTTCTGCTATGATAGCATCTCTTTTATCGGGATGTGCCACAGCAGTAGCACCTCAGGCAGGAAATGATGCTGCAGCTGAAACAGGTGAGGCAGCTGAAGCAGAGGATAATGCAGGGGAAGCGGCTGCTGAGACAGCAGAAAGCTCGGATGAACCTGTTACCTTAACTATCTGGCATCAGTCAGTAGTTGACACAGATCCTGTAAAGATCATCATTGAAGATTCGGTTGAAGAATATCATGAACTTCATCCCAATGTGACCATTGTACAGGAGGGTATAGAAGGAGAGCAGTATAAGACAAAGATCAAGACTGCCTTTGCTGCAGGTGAGGCACCTGATATCTCCTATATGTTCAGTGGCGGAAGCTTTGTTAAGCCATATATAGATGCAGGTTATCTTCTTCCGATAGACGATCTTGTACAGCAGGAAACACTGGATCAGGTGCTTCCGGGAATGTTGAGCGGATGTACATTTGACGGAAAGCTCTATTCACTTCCCACAATAACCTTCCTTGCAAATCTTTACTGCAATACCGAGATGTTTGATGCTGCAGGAGCAAAGATACCTACTAACTGGGATGAGCTTTTGGATGCGGTTGAAAAGCTTAAGGCAGCAGGCTATACTCCTATTCTTATGGGCGAGAAGGACAGATGGCCCGGAATGTACTGGTATGACATCATTTCTGCAAGAACAGCAGGCAATGCTGCGATAGAAGCTGCTTTTGGCGATACTTCCAAGTTTAATGCTCCCGAGTTTGCTGCGGCAGCGGAAAAGCTTCAGGAGCTTGTTCAGGCAGGAGCATTTAACGATAATATGATGAGTATGAGCTATACTGAAATGCTTGAAGGCTTTGCAGCAGGTCAGGGTGCCATGATCTATCAGGCAAACTGGATACATCCGGCTATCATGGATGAGGCAGCTGCTTCGAGCGGAAAAGTTAAATGTGTTGCCTTCCCTGTTATAGACGGCATGGCCGGCAGCGTAACAGAGTTTTCGGGTGGAACCTCCGATGGTTACTATATCAACGCAAACTGCGAGCATCCCAAGGAGGCTGTTGAATACCTTGAGTATCTGAGCAAAAAGATAGGTACCGTGGGATATCAGATGGGTGCCGGACTTCCCTGCTGGAAGGCAGACGGAGTAGATACATCGACACTTACATCACTTGATGTTGAATCGGCTGCACTTATGGAGACAGGAACATCGTACATCGGATGGTGGGACAATGTACTTTCGGCAGAGGATTCAGAGACCTATAAGGATCTTGTTGCGCAGGTTATGGCAATGAAGATAACTCCTGAGGAGTTTGCTGAGGCAATGTCAAAGCTTTCACCTTCGGAATTTTATTAAGAAGAACTGCTTAGGGGGGGAGCTGCTGCATAATGTGGCAGCTCCCGGTTTTTTGAAAACAGGGTATTATAAAAAACGATTTGGATCTGAGATATGGAAAAGATACTTTCTGATAAAAAAGCAATATTTCTCTTTGTGTTCCCTACACTCCTTGTCCTGACGATATTTGTGGCAGTGCCGATAATCATTTCGGGATATTACAGCTTGCTTGACTGGGACGGACTTGGCAAAGGAACCTTTATAGGGATCAAAAATTACACAGATCTTGTAAAGGATGAGAGATTTATAAATTCTCTTATAAATTCAATATTATATGCTGCGCTTTCTCTTTTTATACAGCTACCCTTTTCACTGTTGCTTGCGATACTTGTATCAAATGTAAAAAGAGGTGAGAAGTTCTACAGCGCCGCATATTTTGTCCCCGTGATCGTTTCAAGTGTAGTAATAGGATATTTATGGCAGAAGATCTACAACGGAGATTACGGTCTTCTGAACTCTGCGCTCAGGTCATTGGGATTTGAGGGCCGGGATTGGCTGGGGCAGGAAAATACCGCTCTGATAGCTGCTTTTATCCCTAATCTGTGGCAGTATGTGGGGTATCATATGCTGATAATGCATGCAGGTATCAAATCAATATCCCAGGATGTGATAGAGGCTGCAAGAATTGACGGAGCTTCTCCTTCTATGATAGCAACAAGGATTACGATCCCTCTGCTCAAACCTATTCTTGAGGTTTGTGTGACATTATCCCTTATCGGTGCTCTTAAGATATTTGACCTTATCTATGTCCTTACCGGAGGCGGCCCTTTTTATGTGACCGAGGTACCGACGATATTTATGTATAAGCATATATTCGATGCGATGCATTACGGATACGGAAGTGCAGTTTCCATTTTCATCATTCTTGAGTGTCTGGCGTTTACATTCCTGTTGCGCATAATTTTCAGGAGAAGGGAAGAGGACAGATGAAAAAAACAGATATAACACCCGGAAGAGTGATATTGCATTTATTTTTGGCATTTTATGCCATAGTTCAGATCTTTCCGCTGTACTGGCTCTTTACTTTTTCACTCAAGGATAATAACGAGATATTCGGTGGAAATATTGTGGGCCTGCCAAAGAACTGGAGGTTTGAAAATTATTATAATGCGTTCTTTCAGGCAGATGTCATAAAGTATTCAAGAAACAGTGTGATAGTTACCCTTGCAACGATACTTATAACGATAATACTGGCCGCAGCTTCAGCTTACGCGATCGAAAGGATGAAATGGAAGGCAAGTGAGGGTGTGATGAAGTTTATACTTTTGGGGATGATGGTTCCCATACATGCCGCTCTTCTTCCATTGTTTATAGTTCTTAGCAGGCTCCACATTTTAAATTCATTCTGGGCGCTGATAATACCCTATGTTGCCTTTGGACTTCCGATGGCGGTTTATCTTTTTACCAGTTTCTTAGCCTCCATTCCAAGAGAGCTTGAGGAGGCGGGAGCGATAGACGGTTGTAATATCTATCAGATATTTTTTATAGTGATAGCTCCTCTTATAAAACCGGCGATCGCAACTGTGAGTATATTCACATTTATTTCATCCTGGAATGAGCTTATGTTTGCGGTTACCTTTATCAGTAAGGCTGATTATAAGACACTTACCGTCGGGATAATGTCGATGGTTGGAGCCTATACAACTAAATGGGGAGATATAGGTGCAGGACTTATGATAGCAACAATACCTACTATCATCATCTATCTCTTCCTGAGCAGGCAGGTGCAGAAATCCCTTGTAGCGGGTGCCGTTAAAGGCTGAAAATGAATGACAGGTTACTGTATGGCCATTGCATTTATTAAATCTCCTCTGAAATTTTTTGTTATTTAAGATTCTTGAGTAATGCTTTTTGATTTATTCTTCATGCAATTTTCCTGACTTGTCAGTTGATAAAGATATTTATGATACAAAAACAAAGCAATGGCCATTTGACGGGTCCTATGCTGTTTGCAATATTTATTGTAAATGGCATGGGACTTTTTTATTGGTCTGTCCGGCATTACTATGGTATATTATAGATATGATATGTATCAGCTTATTAATCATGGATAGTGTCAAGTAAGCTATGAAAATAAATTTTCAAAGCGTTGATTTCGAAAAATGTGTATATCGAAGGGAGTTGATGAAATGGAAGATGTAAAGATCTGGGTAGAGTTTATAGGATACTTCGGGTCGTTTCTCGTGGTCATATCCATGCTGATGACCTCAGTTAAAAAGTTAAGGCTTGTAAATACAACGGGAAGTATTATTTTTATGATCTATGCACTCATAATAAAGTCTTATCCGACTGCTCTGATGAATTTCTGTCTGGTGCTCATAAATATATATCAGTTGTATCAGCTCGAAAAGGAAACAAGGCGTTATCAGATAATTAAAGTGGGAGCAAGAGAAGGAATGACTGAATACCTGCTGGAGCATTACAACGAAGACATCAGGAAGAATTTTCCTGAGGCGTTTAAAACAAATATTAATACATTCGATCAGAATTATATCGTAACCTGCGATACAACTCCCTGCGGATTAATGATGGGAAGAGAGACTTCAAAAGGTACGATGGATATCCTTATCGATTATGTAACACCAAGCTACAGGGATCTCTCGGTAGGAAAGCATCTGTATGAGCACCTTCCCGAATATAACATCAAAAAGCTTGTTTTTTCCGTGCCCCCGCACAAACATGAGGATTATCTCAGGCAGGTCGGTTATGTAAAAAAAGAAGAAGGATATGTGAAGGAGCTATAAAAAGGGAGCAGTGCATCAGAATATGCGCTGCTCCTTTTTTACAGATATTATAAGATTTACTTTAACAGTTCATGAACGGCCGCCCTGATCTTTTCATCCTTTGCATTTGCGTCAAAGTACTCAAGAAAATGCTTCCCTGACAGTGCTCCTTTTACAAGATCCCTGTCAAGTCTGTTTAAGATATCAACGACATCCTGATTATAGGTAACTGTTTTTACTTCATCAAGGATCTTTTTATTTCTCTGTTCAGGAACTGCTCTTTCTCTGGGATAGCCCTGACCGCTCTCTTCACAGAAAAGCTTTTCGAATATATATTCAAGATTGAGATCTCCGCCCCAGCCAAACTTGAGTGCAAAGTTTATCGAGATGGCATTTCCGTCATTGATCTGGGCAAAAGTATAGGCATCAAGCGGATCGGTAACATGTCCGCAGATAACTCCGGGAAAACTGTTGAGTGCAAGCATAGCTCCCTCGCCGGTTCCGCATCCCGTGATAACATAGTCGGCTGCCTTTGAATTAAGAAGTACACAGGCAAGTATGCCGTTTTGTACATAAGTAAGCTGTGCTTCATCTTCTGCTGAGTACATTCCGTAATTGAAGACCTCGAAGCCGTGCTTATCAGCAACCTTCTTCAATGACTTATATATCATTTCATTTTTGGCCGCCTGGCTGTTCTCGTTGATAAGTGCAATTTTCATGATCATTCCTCCGTTTAATCATATAATGACTGAAAAACATCTTTTTTTATAATAGCCCTTTATTCTCATTTCTTCAAGTGATAATATGTTCAAAATAGAAATGAGAATCATTCCCAAATCCTATTGACAAAGGATAATGCCGGGAATATAATTGAGAACGGTTCTCATATTCGAACTGAAAAAGAAGTGAAGGAGATCAAAATTATGAAAAAGATTATGGCTTTAATAATGGTATCAGTTATATTGTGTTACGGTTTAACGGCCTGTGCCCCGGCAGCTACTGCCGGTATGCAAAGCTTGGGATCTGATGATAAGCTTCAGATCGTTACGACCATATTTCCGGAATATGACTGGGTAATGAATGTTCTTGGAGACAATCCGGCAGGCGCAGAGGTTACAATGCTTCTTGATAACGGTGTGGATCTTCACAGCTACCAGCCCACAGCAGATGATATATTAAAGATCGCAGGCTGTGATCTGTTCATCTATGTCGGGGGAGAATCTGACGGATGGGTTGATGATGCTCTTCATGAGGCTGTAAATAAGGATATGAAGGTTTTAAACCTCATGGAGATAATGGGTGATTCGGCCAAGGCTGAGGAGTTAGTAGAGGGGATGCAGGAAAGTGAGCATGACCACGACCATGACCATGATCATGAAGAAGAAGCTGAGGAGCACGATCATGAAGAAGGCGAAGCAGAAGAGCATGAACACGAAGAGGGAGAAGCAGAAGAACATGAACACGTAGAAGGGGAGAGAGAGGAGCACGATCATGAAGAAGGTGAGGCAGAAGAGCATGAACATGATCATGAACACGAAGAGGGAGAAGTTGAATATGATGAACATGTATGGCTTTCTCTTAAAAATGCAGCTGTATTCACGGAAAAGATATCAGAGGCGATAGCAGCCATAGATCCGGATAATGCAGGTGTTTATGAGGCAAATTCAAAAGAGTATACAGAGAAGCTTATGGCACTTGATGAGGAATATACAGATGTGGTGACTGATGCCAAAAAGGATACGGTTCTTTTTGGAGACCGTTTCCCGTTCCGTTATCTTACAGATGATTACGGGTTAACCTATTATGCCGCATTTATCGGATGCTCCGCAGAGACCGAAGCAAGCTTTGAAACAGTTACCTTCCTTGCAAACAAGGTGGATGAACTTTCACTTAATGCTGTCATGACTATTGAAGGAAATGATCACAGGATAGCTGAAACAGTCGTTGAAAACACACAGAATAAGGATCAGAAAATACTGACCCTGGACTCCATGCAGGCAACAACCTCTGAAGATGTAGCAAACGGAGCAAAATATTATGATATAATGAAAAATAATCTTGCTGTACTTAAAGAGGCGCTTGATTAAAATCTATGGTTAAAGCTTAAGAAGGTTCAAATGAATAAAACGAAAAAAACGATCTTCATATGTATATGTATAGCAGGGATCATCATTGTATCCGGCTGTGAAAAAAATGATGCAAAGACGGCATTAAAGACCGAAAAGACGACGGCTGTCGGTGAGGTGCTTGAACAGGGCATGAAAGCGGATGATGTAGTCGGTATCATCGAAGAAAATGTCCAAAAGTCAAGGCAGAGCGGAGTTAATGAAGGTGCACCGATCCCTGAGTCAAATGGTGGAAAGGATGCCTCATTAAGCAGTACGGAAGGGATAGATATAGATCTGACAGAGCTCTCTTCTAATATCGTATACTCTGAGGTATATAACATGATGGCGATGCCCGATGATTTTATCGGAAAGATGATAAAAATGGATGGCACCTATACCTGCTTTTACGATGAATTAACGAAAAAAAACTATTATGCGTGCATAGTTCAGGACGCAACAGCCTGCTGTGCCCAGGGCATAGAATTTGAACTGACGGATGATTATACATATCCCGATGATTATCCAAAGGAGGGGGATTTTATAACTGTTTCGGGTGTTTTTGATACCTATATGGAGGGAGGATATCTGTATTGCACCCTCAGGAAAGCCAAATTGCTTTAGAAGATAATATATTATTCTTTAGGATGATGTATATTGCACATACTCATGATGAGGCTTAAGCACTGAAGCATTTTTTTGCTGCATTTCTCAAAAGGTCACAAATTTACAGATAATGGTCAAAAATTTCCATTGGGTATTTGACATAAAATATTTATAATATGATCATGAACAGTTTAAGCTCTTATACAGAACAGTCATTTATATATCAGAGCCGAATAAGAATTCCGGGGGTTGGCAAATTGAACGGTAAGAGGTTTTTTGAACGTTTAGCGGTAAAAAATGTTCCTTGTAACCTGTATTTACCGGAATCTGATAGTGAAATTTCGGGGGAGGTTCATGATATCAGTGAGAACGGTATAGCTATCAAGGTTAGCAATGAGGATGCTAAGAAGATACAGAAGAATTCAGATGAAAATTTGAAGTTTGTATTTCTTGATGATTATAAGTATTTAGATTCTGATGTTAACGATGTTGTAATGGGAAAGGTTTCCGTTAAGCATACTTCGTCAGTTGATGGAGAGTACGCTTTAATTGGCGGAAAAGTAACAGATGACATACCTGAATATGAGAAGTATGTACTCAGAAGAAAAACAAGTCATTTCCTTAATTCAAGCAATATCATGTCATAAGTTTTAAATTGATCAGGTTTATTTGAGCCGGTTTTTTAACCGGCTTTTTTTAATTTTTCTGCCGGATTTGATATTGGCCGTGATATCTTATCCTGACTTACGTGTAGACGGAAATTTATAAATATATACGACGGGCAGGTAAACAATCATGATATAATAGAACGGATACAGAAATTAGTCGGTACGCACCGGGTCTTTATGGATGAATATGTTATCTTAAAGAGAAAGGTATGGGAATGGATATAAAGTATAAACTGGGATATTTCCTTGAACACGGACTGCTCCCAAAAATGTTCTTTAATGATAAGGGAAAATTTGTTAATGCTCTGCTTTCGGATAAAGGCTTTCTGTACAGAATAGCAGGCAGGCTGTATTCGGAGGAGAATGCACTTAACCCTTATCATCAGGAGGATTTCAGTGTCATGTCCGAAGCGGTATCAGATGAGGTAATGATGATAGATATAAGATTTCCTGAACCGGAATATGAGCCTCTTTGTTATCATGCATATCTGTTTTATGATAAGGCATTTGAAAACACAGGATATTTCTGTATAGAAAAGGCAGGCTCTGTATCGGGGGATTCTCCTTTTATCTGCAGCTGGACACCGGAGGGAAAACATGTGAATTACGGTACCTGTACTTTGGATGAAAATGAGAATATAAACAGATGTAAGGCTGTTTATCTGGCTTCGGGAAAGAAAGCATAGGATACAGGGTATGAGGATCGGTGGTAATAATGATCATCTGAAACAGAAGATCAGTTAAAAGAAAGGAAGGGTAAGAATATGGGAAACTGGGGAAGAGAAACAGAAAATTCATTTGATGATATGTTTGATATCAACAGAGACGGTATGCTTGATCCGATGGAGCAGTCCCTGAAGTTTGAATTCTTAAATAAGCAGATGGAAGAGGCAGATGAAGAAGAGGATGAGCTTGATGAGATCATACTTGATACGGATATGCTTGATATGATGGATGAGGATGAGAGAAGAGATATTTTGGAGGAAGCGGGCTTTGACCCTGACGATTTTGACTCTGACGATTTTGACTCTGATGACTTTGACTCTGATGATTTTGATCTTGATTAGTATATATGAAAAGAGAAGCATTAAAGGATAACCCGGGTAAAATAACCATAGAAAGATCCGGTGGGATGATAGCAATGAAAACTATAAGAGTTGCAGCGGCCGTAATAAGGGATGGAAACAGGATCTTTGCCACGCAGAGAGGATATGGTGAATTTGAAGGCGGATGGGAATTTCCGGGAGGTAAGATAGAAGAGGGAGAATCACCTGAAGATGCTCTTAAACGGGAGATCATGGAAGAACTGGAAACTGAGATAGAAGTGGGAGAACTGATAGATACTGTTGAATACGATTATCCTGATTTCCATCTTTCAATGGACTGTTTTTTCTGTAAATTGATAAGCGGAAACCTGATATTAAAGGAAGCAGAAGATGCAAGGTGGCTTGGAAGGGACGAGCTTGAGAGTGTTGCGTGGCTTCCGGCAGACATCATGCTGATAGATAAGATAAGAAAAGAGCTTGAAGGGCAGGAAAATTTATGAAAAAGGAAGAAAAGACAAATGTAATGCGTATCCTCGATTCTAAGAAGATCGCATATGAAAGTCATTCGTATGAAGCGGATCCCTCGCTCAGTGGGGAAGAGATAGCGGGTATACTTGGAGAGGATCCGCGGAAGGTTTTCAAGACTTTGGTAACACAGGGAAAGTCAGGAACCTTTTATGTCTTTGTTGTACCTGTCATGGAAGAGCTTGATCTTAAAAAGGCGGCAAAGGTATCGGGAGAAAAATCAGTAAATATGATAAAGCAGAAGGAATTGCTCCCGCTCACCGGCTATGTACACGGAGGATGCTCACCTGTAGGGATGAAGAAGCAGTTTGGAACCTTCATACATGAATCTGCTGTTTCGTATGACAGGATATTTGTAAGTGCAGGAAGGGTGGGGGCACAGATAGAATTATCTCCTGATGATCTGATAAGCACTGTGGGATGCAGGGTTGAGGATATCGTCTGACAGAAATGGAATGATTTTGGGAGAGATTTAGAAGAATGAGTGATACGATCGGTTATTATGAAAAAAATGCAGAGACATTTATAAACGGGACAAAGGATGTAGAGCTTTGCGAAAACTGGGATAAATTTGAAGCCTGTCTGCCCAAGGGCGGATATATATTGGATCTTGGGTGTGGCTCGGGAAGAGATGCAAAGCATTTTCTTGAAAAAGGATTCAGGGTAGATGCTGTGGATGGTTCAAAGAAGATATGTGAGATCGCCGAAAAAAACACAGGTATCAGAGTAAGGCAGATGATGTTTGATGAGCTTGATGAAGAAGACCTGTATGACGGCATCTGGGCCTGCTCCTCAATATTACATCTTCCGAAAGAGGAGCTTGGATCAGTCATAAAAAAGATGCTTAAGGCACTAAAAGCAGAGGGCCGTATTTACACATCCTTTAAGTACGGAGAATTCGGGGGAGAAAGAAACGGAAGATATTTCACTGACTTTACGGAAGCATCATTTGATGAATTCTTAAATGACATAGACGGCGTTGAGATATCAGGAGAGTGGATCACATCTGATGCCCGTCCCGGCAGGGATGAAGAGAAGTGGCTTAATCTTATACTTCAAAAGGAGAATAACGGAAGAAGATAAAGTTGCCGTTCCCGTTAATTTTTTCTATGCCGTTCCCGGTTCATTGTTTTCGCCAAATTGTCTTTTATGAACATTGCTTCGTATATATAACTGAGAATATTTTTTACGGAGATAACGATTGAGGCTAGATAAGTTTTTATGTGATAATCGGATTGGATCAAGAAAAGAAGTAAAGGCTGTGATCCGATCGGGAAGAGTGTCTGTTGGCTCTTCAGTGGTAAGGTCCCCTGATATTAAGATAGATCCCGAGAAGGAAGAAGTTTTTGTGGACTGTAAGCAAATTATCTATGAACAGTTCAGATATTATATGCTCAATAAACCTGAGGGTGTAATATCATCTACAGAAGGGACATCGGATAATGACTGTGATATGGCCGGATCGGAGGAAAGACTTTCTGTGCCTGGAGAAGCGAAAACTGTTATCGACCTTCTTAAAGCAGAAAACATAAAGGGTCTTTTCCCTGTGGGAAGGCTTGATAAAGATACGGAAGGGCTCCTGCTTATAACGGATGACGGGGCTTTATCACACAGGCTTTTGTCTCCGAAAAGGCATGTGGATAAAACGTATGAGGTACATCTCAAAGTTCATATTTCGGATGATGACATAAAAAGGCTTGAAGAGGGTGTTGATATAGGGGATGAAAAGAAAACATACCCGGCGGTTATAGAGCGTGTTCATGGTACTGATGAGGGAGTTCCGGTAATTTATCTTACGATCCATGAAGGAAGATTTCATCAGGTGAAGAGAATGATGGAGGCGGTTGGTAATAAGGTCATTTATTTAAAGCGGATCTCAATGGGACCGATCTTCCTTGATGAAAAGCTCGATCCCGGGAAATACAGACGGCTTACGGATGAGGAGATAAGTAAGCTTCGTATGGTATGAATTTATATACATTGAAGATCAGGGAGGTTGTGTATGGGAAATGAAAAAAACGGTAATGAAAAGCCCGTGAAAAAAGGGAAAAAGGCACTTGTGATCATTCTTGTGATCGTTGGGATCATAGTCCTTGCTTTGGCCGGATTGTTCGTCTGGGGTATAGTTGAGGGTATTAAAGAAGGCTATGAAGAGGGATACGAGGATGATGGATATTATGAAGAAAATGACGGGGGGCAGAAAACTGCAGCGATCAAAGAGTCAAATTCCGAAGGAAAAGAAAAAAATCCCGGCCAATCTGCATCCGAAGAGCAAGGATCCGACCGGAAATGGACGATAATGGTATATCTCTGCGGCTCCGATCTTGAGACCAAATATTATGCCGGATCGGATAATATCATAGAAATGATGAATGCAATGACTGATGACAATGTAAATATAGTCATACAGACCGGTGGATCTAAAGAGTGGCATCTTGAGGAGATGCTATCGGAGGATGATAAGAGCGATAAGATTACGAGTGACGTTCTTGGATTTTATCATATAGACGATATGGATCTTGTTATGGATAAGTCCGAACCACTTGCATCCATGGGAGAGTCGGATACACTTTATGATTTTATCTCATGGAGTAAGGATACGTATCCTGCCGATAAATACGGTCTGATCTTCTGGAACCACGGAGGCGGAGCAGAAGGTGGAGTATGCTTTGATGAACTTTTTGAAGACGATCCGCTGACGCTTAAGGAGATAAAGGAGGCTGTTATAAAGGCAGATGTTCCTTTTGAGGTGATAGGTTTTGATGCCTGTCTGATGTCAAGTCTTGAAACAGCTGAGGCACTTCAGGGATATGCTCATTATATGGTGGCATCTGAGGAGATAGAACCCGGTGACGGATGGGACTATACGTCATTTTTGAATTATCTTGAGAATAATCCCGGGATAAACGGACTTGAATTTGGAAAGAAGATAGCAGACTCCTATATGGCAAAATGTGAATCCCTGGAAACGGATGATCTTGCCACTATCTCAGTCACGGATCTGACAAAAATACCGGAACTCTCCCTTGCTTATAAGGGATATTCTACGGATCTTGTATACTGCACCAGGAACCCCGAAGAATTCAGAAACCTGACGCAGGGAGCCTTAAGGGCTGAAAACTATGGAGGTAATAACGACAGTGAAGGCTATGCCAATATGGTTGATATAGGGGATCTTATAGATAAGACAGGATCCATAGCAAGTACAAATGCATCCAATGTACTTGGCGCGCTTTCCGAAGCAGTCAAATATAACCTTCACGGAAGTAAACGTGAAAACGCAAACGGTCTTTCGGTATTCTATCCACTTGAAAAAGGTTTCGATCTTTCAGAGGTCTATTCCGATTTTAGTGATAATACTATTTTCCTTGAATATATAAAGATACTTGAAGGCAATTTTGACACATATGAATGGGAGCAGGAATGGGCAAAGGCATGGGAAGAAGCATACGCAAATCCGACGTTATCCGAGGGAAAGTATGACAGCTATTTTAATTCAGAAGATGAACAGTCAGGGAGTGGCCAGCAGAGCGGAGAAGGTCAGCAGACTCAGAGTGGGACTTATATTCCTGAGTTTGATCAGGATTATTATGATTCTCTTGCATCTGTCAAACCTGTCAGCGAGGGCGATTATGAGATAGGTTTTACCCAGTCCTATACCGATGACGGATATCTGCAGTTAAAGGTAACGAGCGGACTGGAGATCCTTCAAAATGTCAGCTTTGATATATACTATGAGGATCCGGAATCCGAAGGATACTTATATCTTGGATCGGATAATGATATATATGCAGATTATGATGAGGGAATATTTGAAGATAATTTCTCCGGAACATGGATAACGATAGGGGATCAGTTTGTTTATGCAGAGCTTGTAGATCAGAATGAAAATTATAACATATATACTATCCCTATCCTGCTTAACGGCAATGAGACAAATATAAGAGCCGTGTATGACTATCAAAAGGAGGCATTTAAGGTTATAGGCTTAAATAACGGTATCGATGAAGAAAGCGGCATTGCCGGTAAGACCAAGGAAACACTTAAGTCAGGAGATAAGATAACATTTCTCTTTGTTGCATATGATCCAAATACTGATGAGGAAGAGATGCTCCCACTTGGAGACATAACCTGGTCAGACAATATAGAAATGGCTGATTCCGAGCTTCCTGACGGTATATATCCTTATGTATTTAAGGTGGAGGATATATTCGGTAATATCTATTACAGTGATTTTGTTTACATGGAGGTATCAGACGGAGATATATATTCGTATGAGGAATAATTATTGAAAGTAGGAAAAAGGGAGAGAAGCCTATGAAAAGAAAAACAGTTATTGCGGCATTATTGATAATAACCATGATGATTGCGGGATGTGAGGGAACAGTAAACACTGCGGGTATTTCGGAAACAGCGGGACAGGAAGCTGAAGGTATGGAAGAAACCTCAGGCACAGATAAGGAAGAGACAGTTGAAGAAGGTGAGGTCAAAGATGCCAAAGAATACAAAGATCCCACGGAAGATGAGCTTAAGGAAAAGCTTGAAGCAGAAATTGTTGGAGATATACTGGTATTTTCATATGATGACTATGATAAGGATGGGATCCATGAAGCCTTTGCGATCACAGGAGAGATAGCGGAATCGGATTTTATAGCGGATGATATCATGAAGGGTAATGTCTATTACATAGATTCCGATGAGGTTACAAATGCTTCGGAGCTGACTGAAAAAGAGGTGGATCCGCTGGAATTCTTTATATTGGATGATACAGAAGATTACGTTATTGATATCGGACCCGATGAAGCAAATGATCCCGGATCACCC
>JAILEM010000243.1 GCA_024687745.1 Lachnospiraceae bacterium | reverse complement strand
CGGGACTCAAGGGGCAGGAAGAGCGCAGTGTGAAGATTATTATTCTCCGCTGATCGGGGATTATTATAAGATATTTAATAAGGAGTCAGAGTATGGACTAAGAGCCCCTTATGAGTTCTATTATGAAGTTAATGATAAGTTTGATACTCTTGATATTAACAATGCATACTATGCGTTTTATGAAATGATAGATGGTTATGATCATCCGGGACTGGTTTTCCTCAAAAAAACCGACAAAGGTGACTGCATTTATTCGGCATATACACCGGGGGGCTGCATTATGAATTATCGTGGGGGATCACCTGATGAAAAGGAAGGTGAGGAGCTCTATTTTTATGATAAAGGTACGATCGCGTTCGTCAGGAATGTGGATGGATATGAATATATAAGTTATTTCCGTCCATATTTTGAGGGTGAATACGACTTTTATAAATTTATATTGACTCTGGTAAAAAAAGAATATGATTCCGGTCAATACAGATATTATATAAGCTATGACAGAGAAAGCGGTGAGGACTTTTCAAGTCATGACTATAACATATATATGGACAGTACCAAAGAGGAATACGATGAGATCCGCAGTAAATATGAAAAGCCCGCGGAAATAGAAAAAATACCTCTTACGGAATTTGCGGGGGAATAAAATTTATTATCTGCCGGGGTTGCGGAGAAATAAAAGAACTATCCCTTACAAAATTTGCGGGGGAATAAAACTTATTTTCTGCCGGGGTTGCGGAGAATCCGACTTTAGTTAAACGCTCCGCGAGGATACGCACGGATTCGGACAGGAAATATGTCTGCAAAGCAGCCCCGAATCCGGCGCCCGGGACTCCCGAGCGAGTCTTGATAATGGTCAATTAAGGAGAACAGAGATGAAAAAGAAGCTTATCTATTTGGCGGCAGTGATGGTTGTTTTCATGTGCTTTTTCACATACCAGGTTAAGGCTGAGAGCGTGGGAAATGTTGTAAAGACGGACAAGGCTGAGAGCGTGGGAAATGTTGTAAATACGGACAAGGCTGAGGGCGCAGGAAATGCCGTAAATACGGACAAGGCTGAGAATACAGATAAGAGTGGGAACGCAGACAAGGCCGGTAATAAAGATAAGGAAGAATCCGTAAATGCTGCGGATATAAGTATAGATAAGGAAGAAAGGTCTTTTACACTCGAAGAGGAAGACTTTGACAGGGAAGCCGTGTTCTCATATGAGAAAGCCCTGCTTCCGCAAACAGTTAAAAACCATGAGAAGATAAATAAGGACATTGAGGAAAAAGCAGAGCGGTTCTTTGAGGATTACGAAACGTGGTATGAGAACGACGAATATATGGAAGGGGCCGTAAAACTCTACTGCGGCGCTGAAGTAAAGAGTGTTTATCTTGATGAGAACTATTACAGCGTGAATGTTGAAAAATACACATATGCAGAGTTTGAGAGCTGGACAGACAGGTCGGATGCTAATACAGAATTTATAGGTTATACATATGACCTTAAGACCGGAGAAGAGGCAGAAATTGAGGAGGTTCTTTCAAAAGACGATAAAGAGCTTTCAAAGACCCTTTATGATACAGTCATCAGATATATTCCCGATAAAGCCGGGGACGAAGATTTTCCTTCGGACGAAGAGTTTTCAGAGGATGAAAATTATGGGGAATTCAATTACTGTATAGTCATGGACGGATGGGTATATATTCTTTATGATGCGCAAAATACAGATCTTGCGAGGTCCTGTGCGTTTTGCGCAGAAAAATATGGAAATAAAGACCATAAGATCGAAGTATCAGAAATGATGCAGATGAACAGTGGTTTATGGTACACGGTGACGGATGATGAGATCGAGGATATAAGAAAGACCCTTAATGTGAAAAAAAGATCAGTGGCAGAAAGGCGCTATCAGGTACCTTATATGAAGGATGGTTCATGGTATGTGCCAATACTGTTTACGCAAGACTATTCGGAGATCGTTTATGCTTCGGCAGAGGTTTCTGTCGATGACAGGACAGACTTTAAGGATACTACCGTTAAGAAGGAGGAAATGTACGGTGAGTGGTATTCAACGAATCTTATCACGGATAAAAAGAATAAGGAGAGTATCCCCGAAAGCTGTTTCATGATATATGAGAACTTCATCGATGTTTATGATTATGATAAGGATTCGCAAAGCTATGTCAAAAGTGAAACAAGAGATCTGTATTCTTCGGGAATAACTTTGTCAGGTTTTTATGCGGAAGAATTACTTGATACTTCCTGTTATAAATCAGCTGAAGATGATATCTATATGATGGAAAGGTATGATGTTTATGAACAGCTCGATGCTCCCGACCCCATATCAGAGACATTAGATGAATCAGGCACGATAATAAGTCCCAAGTCCGAACATTTTAAAGATTATTTTGAAACAGACTGCACTAAGATAAAAAAGACAGGAGAAAAATCGGTCAGCAAGGCTCTTGATGCTCCAAAGGTCAACGACGGGGTTTTGTTATATGATCCTGATGCAGTGAGAGTTCATTTTACCTGGGATAAGGTCGAGGGGGCTGATGGTTATATAGTCAGTATACAGAGGTCATATTTCGATATCTTCCCGGATGAATACAGTGAACCCTGTTATGAAATGTGTATCGATCATTATTATGTTGATGGTGCTCAGGAGTATATAAACTTTAAGGTAAGAGTAAGAGCATTTAAGACTGACGGCGATTGCAGGATATACAGTGAATGGAGTGAATATGCCACCGGATCGACATATGAAGAAGATGAGTTTGATACCGCATTTGATCCGACAATAAAGAATGATACAGCCTCATATGAGAAATATTACGGTCCGGAGCTTACGGAATTTGTAAGGGCTTTTAACAAGGATGAGTCCGTATACGGACTGAGGATTCCGATGGATTTTTATGTAACGGTGGATGAATCCTTCAGTACACTTGATATAAAGGATACATATTATACATTTTATGATCTCTCACCCGGCTATTATGATGAATATAAAAACCTGATTATCTTTAAAAAGACCGATAAGGGGGATTTTGTCTACACCGTCTATGACGGACATTCCGCGATGGTAAGTCCTCTCCCCGTTGTAAAAAATGAAGAAGAGGGAGAAGGTTATTATCTTTTTGATAACGGAATAATAGGTTATGCGGAAAGTAAAGATGGTTATGAGAGCATAAGCTATTATAAGGCCTCTCTTCCCGCGTGGGGGTTTGACCTTATCGGAGCAGTGGTAAAGGCAGTTGACAACGAAGGAAAAACCGAACACTATAAATATGAGAATACAGAAGAATCAACCAGATACGAAGCTTCATATGAGAAGAGCCCGCGGATCTTTGAGAAGATAACAGAAAAAGAATACAATGAGATCCGAAGCAAATACGAAAAACCTGCGGATATAGAAAGACTGCCGCTTGCGGATTTTAAGTAGTTTTTGGGATCGGAGAAGACAGAGCGTAGAAAAAAGGCTGTTGCTTACGGGTTTTATGTAAGCTTTGGACCGGAAGAGGCAGTGATGTGATAATAAAGAGATAAACACAGTGTGCTCAATGATGAAGATAAGGCTTTGGCAGATTTTGTGATCGATCATTCAAAGAAAAAGGCTGCAATGGAGGACGCAAAGAAGTATACAGAGTCAGGCTATAATTTCGTATACATCTTCAACCTTGTCACAGCATGTTAAAATCCTTACCGTTTTGGTAGGGATTTTTTATTTGGGAAATTGATAAGATATATGGGAAAGAGATAAAGGTTACGCAGCGTAAGCAAAAAGTAATTTGATATTAGCGTGACCTGTCATTACGATTAAAGTATCCGATTATTAAAAAATGGTTCGGAGTCCGACGCGGTCCATGGATATTGAAAGTAGTTCATGGATATTGAAAGCGGTTCATGGATATTTAAAGCAGTTCATGAATATCGAAAGCAGCTTATGGACAATGGCGTGGTTCATGGATATTGAAAGCAGTTCATGGATATCGAATGCAGTTCATGGATATCGAAAGTAGCTTATGGATATTGAAAGCGGTTCATTGATATTGAAAGCGGTCCATGGATATTGAAAGCAGTTCATGGATATTGAAGCGATGGCGCCGGATCACAGGAAAGGGAGAGAAGGATGGCAGATTATTTATATTACTGTGTAAACTGTAATAACCTGGTTGCTGAAAAGTATGATGATGACATGGTTTACTGTTCCGAATGCAATAAGAAGATGATACCTTTGCATGTA
>JAILEM010000199.1 GCA_024687745.1 Lachnospiraceae bacterium | reverse complement strand
GCAGGAATTGGCGCAACTACTTCGCAGTTTGGTGCCGCAAGAGTATATGAAGATGTTCTTAAATACGATCCGGATCTTGTCTTTATAGAATACAGCGTAAACGATAATGACGAGGCTCCTTATGAGAGAAGGGAGCTTTTCAGGGAAACCTATGAAGGGCTAATAAGGAAGGTCTTATCCTACAGATCAGAGCCTGCCGTAATCCTGTTGCACAGCGTCAGATATGATGACGGAAGCAGCGAGGAAGAGATGCATTCAGAGGTTGGAAGGTATTATTCTCTTCCCTCGATCTCAATGAAGCAGACAATTTATCCCAAAACCCTCTCGGGAGAAATAAAAAGAGCCGATATAACCCCGGATAACCTGCATCCTAACGATGTTGGGCACGAATTGACCGCACGGGTCATTACTGATATCATAGACCTGATCGACTCAGAAAAGGATATCGAAGAAGAGGCTTATCTCCTTCCTGAAAGGCCACTGACAGACAATGGCTATGAAGATATGAAAAGATATAACCGTCTGAACTCCTCCCCTGTCCTTGACGGATTTATCGTAGATACCGCCAAACAGGAAAGGGTAAGGGATGTCTTCAAAAACGGATGGTATTCTGACAGGAAGGGGGATTCAATAACCTTTAAGATAAGGGGCGGCGAGATAGGCGTAATGTATAAAAAGACGATCAATAAGCCTGCTCCTGTTGCGATCGCTATACTTGACGGTGACGAGACATCTCCCATTATCCTTGATGCAAATTTTGATGAAACCTGGGGCGACAAGGCTTATATGACAACGATCCTACACGCAGGACAGGATACAGAGCACACTCTTAAAATAAGCATAAGGGATACATTTGAAAACATGGCTTCAGCCTTCTACCTTATTAATGTCATCGCCGGACAGTTAATACCGAAAGGATGATCGGATAAAGGGCCGGGTGTTAAGACAACGAAAACCCGATAAATGCCGGATCAAACAAATAAACATAAAATATCAAAGGAGAAACCAAACATGTCCATCACCTATTTCAACGAAGACAAGACCTTTAAACTCGACACTGTGAATTCCACATATCTCATCCATATCGTAGATAAGGGATTCCTTCTTCACGGCTATTACGGAAGGAAAATATCCGACCACAACACCACCTATCTCACAAGAATATATGAATTTCCCTTCTACCCCGCTGTCAACAACAGGGAAAACGGAAGCTTTATGGATGCCGCTCCCTTTGAATATCCCGCATCGGACAGGGGTGATTACAGGGGAAGAGCCATAGAAGCGGAAAGCCTTAAAGGATACAGAACCTTTGACATGAGATATGTTTCCCACAGAATATATGAAGGAAAGCCAAAGCTTGAAGGTCTTCCCGCAACCTTTGCAGGAAAGGATGAGGCAGACACCCTTGAGATCGAGTGCCTCGAGCCTGTTCTTAATATAAATGTTACCCTCCTGTACTCTGTCTTCAAAAACAAGGATGTGATCACAAGAAGCGTGATCGTAAAGAATAATTCTGAGGAAGCCGTATATCTTACAAGGATCATGTCTTTATGCCTTGATATGGACAATGAAGATTATGACCTTATAACCCTTAACGGTTCCTGGGCAAGGGAGAGGCATATAGACAGAAGAAGGATCCATAAGGGAATGACCTCAGTCAGCTCTTCAAGGGGTGAATCGAGTCATCAGGAGCATCCATTCTTAGCAGTCCTTGATCATAATGCAACAAACGATCACGGCAGTGTTTATGGTTTTAACTTTGTATATTCGGGCAATTTCACGGCATCCGTAAATTACACACAGTTTGATTCCCTTAGAATAATGATGGGTATAAATCCCTGTGATTTCAGATGGAAGCTCGAGCCCTGTGAAAGCTTTGTTTCTCCGGAAGCCGTAATGGTCTATTCAGGCAACGGTCTCAATGAAATGACACATACCTTCCATGACCTCTACAGGAACAATCTTATAAGAAGCCCTTATAAGGATAAGAAGAGACCCATCCTTATAAATAACTGGGAGGCAACCTATTTTGATTTTGACAGTGAAAAGCTGCTTTCGATAGCAAGAGAGGCCGGAAAGAGCGGTATAGAGATGCTTGTTATGGATGACGGATGGTTTGGTACCCGTTCGAGCGATAACATGGCACTTGGCGACTGGTATGTCAATGAAGACAAATTAAAGGGCGGTCTCAAGGCCCTGGTTGACAGGATAAACGAGATCCCCGTAGCAGGTACAGATAAAAAGATGAAGTTTGGTATCTGGGTAGAGCCCGAGATGATCTCCCCGGATTCTGATCTCTTCAGGGAGCATCCCGATTATGCGATACAGATCCCTGACAGAGATCCCGCTCTTATAAGGAACCAGTTAGTCCTTGATCTGTCAAGAAAAGAGGTCGTTGACTGCATATATTCAATGATCAGCAAGGTACTTAAAAGCGCAAATATCGAGTATGTAAAATGGGATATGAACAGAGGTCTTACAGACCTTGGAAGCTGTTTGCTCCCCGGCGAAAGACAGGGGGAGCTCCTTCACAGATATATGCTTGGCGTATATGACATGCAGGAAAGACTCGTTAACGACTTCCCCGATCTTCTTCTTGAAAACTGCTCAAGCGGAGGCGCAAGATTTGATCCCGGTATGCTCTATTACAGTCCTCAGATATGGTGTTCCGATGATACGGATGCAATAGAAAGGCTTGCCATCCAGGAGGGTACCGCACTAATCTACCCTCTCTCCTGTATAGGTGCTCATGTCAGCGACTGTCCGAACCATACCGTTTTCAGAAATACACCCTTTAAGACAAGAGGGGATGTAGCACTTCTTGGAACCTTCGGATATGAGCTCGATATCACAAAGATACCTGAGGAGGACAGAGCCATGATACCAAAGCAGGTGGAGCAGTATCATAAATTCCACATGCTCATTCAGGACGGGGATTATTACAGGATATCCTCCTTCAGGGAAAATAATCTGTACGACTGCACGGAGGTTGTAAAAAAGGACAGATCGGAGGCCCTTGTTACCTTCGTACAGGTCCTTGCAAGAGC
>JAILEM010000192.1 GCA_024687745.1 Lachnospiraceae bacterium | reverse complement strand
TTCTTTTTAAGATCGGTTGACAATATCTGCTTATCAGGAAAGATCATATCCCCATCCTCATCCTTATCTGTCAGGATATCCATTATCATCTTTTCCCTACGGCTTGCAAGTCCGTCTTCGTAACGGGCATCAAAATCATATCCGTTCCTTCTGTAATTTACAAAAAAAGGAAGCCACTTAACGCTGATAAAACCTGCTTTCTGATCAAAAAATTTTCCATAGGCCACTCTGTGCTCTGAAGCTATGATCTCACGCCATTCCCATGGATCCTGCTCCTTTTCTCCCGTCCACCAGAAATCAGGTGATACATGCTCCTCCACCGAAAGTCCTCTCACTTCATTTGCAAAAAGCGGAAGAAATCCCACCTCATCTATCCAGTTTGTAAGTTCCTCATAGCTACGTATCCGGTACGGATCATTCCATTCCATACCTCGCATTATCCATTGACCGTCTTCTAATGCCATCTTTATACCTTTATATATACAGAATTATTTCTATCCACTCTTACATAAATTTCCGAACCGAATCATATAGTTTTTCATATTTATCATACATTTCAAGATACTTATCATGATAATCCTTTCTCGGTTCATACGTTACAGTCTTTTCTATCATACAGTCAGAAGCTTCCGAAAGATCCTTAAAAACTCCTGTGGCTATTCCGGTAAGCATTGCAGAACCGACTGTCCCCGAATCAACTGTTCTGAGAGCGGTTATAGGAAGTCCTGTCATATCTGCCTTCATCTGCATCCAGACAGAAGAATGTGCCCCGCCGCCCGTAGCATGCAGTATCTCCGGTCTTGCTCCTGCTGCGGTTATATTTTTATAGTTAAGATACATTTCATAGGTGATACCCTCCATACACGCACGATATATCTGCGCAATAGTTGTATCTGTGGTAAGGCCGAGTACAGCTCCTTTTGAACCTGTATCCATATAGGGAGTAGCCGCCCCCGCAAAGTGAGGAAGCACAAGCATTCCGGAAGGCCCGTCATCATCAAGTTTTAATTCTTTTCTTTCATCTGAATAACTCTTCTCAAGATATTCATTTACCGACATTCCCTTATCACTTGATAACTCTCCCTCTTTCTTTGCAAGTGTATCGGTACACCATTGCATCAGAGCTCCTCCGGTATAGGAAAATGCATATGTTACATATTTCCCCGGAACAACATAGGGGACTATAACATATTTTCCTGGCATCATTTTTTCTATATCAGGCATCTTATCAAAAACAGGTGTCAGGCATTGAACCGTACCTGCTCCGTCAACTGCCACTCTGCTGTCAAATGCTCCCGCTCCAACACAAGCCGCAACCTGATCCTGGCTTATCGATATGATATGTGTATCCCTCAAAAGGCCTGTTTTATCAGCAACCTCCGGTCTTATGACTCCGGCATCCGTTCCTGTCGGAACAGGTTTCGAAAAAAGCTTTTTATCAACTTCCGCTGCAGATAACAGCTCATCATTCCAATCCAGCGTATGTATGTCAAAAGCGAGACTTCTGGTTGCCAGGGAATAATCTATCTGGGCATTGCCGGTAAGACTGAACACGACAAAATCTTCTATCTGCATGATATGACGGGTATTTGCGTATATTTCAGGATTATTGTTCCTTTGCCATATGATCTTTGGAAGTCCGTACATTTCATGCGGAGTAACTCCCGTGATCTTTGCAATATGTTTCTCACCAAGGGTTTTTTTCAATCCTTCACATTCTCCGGCTCCTCTGGGATCCGTATACAGCATGGCTTTAGTAAGAGGCTTCCCATCATCATCTGTCATGACAAAGGTTTCACCGAAGCTTGTTACACCTATACCCCCGATATCCCGGTATTTCCCCGCCATCTCCTTTATGACCTCATATACCTCTTCAAGCAGGAGAGACGCATCGATCTCGTGACCCCCGATATTCCTTTTAACAGGATAATTTCTGTAGGCTTTTCCGAGCTCCTTCCCCTTCTCGTCAAAAACCGTTAATTTACATCCTGTGGTTCCAATATCAAGTCCGGCAATTTTCATATGCTTTTAATATTTCCTTTGTTATTTTATTTTGTCTCCAGCAATTCTATCATTCCAAGATAAGGATGTATCATAAAACAAACATTTCTTCCCCCGATAGCAACCGCTTCATGTTTTTGCGCACACATTACATAATGCTGTTCGTTTAACTTTTCTATTTCCCTGTCCATGTCCTCTGTTTCATAACAGATATGGTATGGAGAGTTTCCTATCTTTTTCATAAGATCCGATACAACAGAGGTTTTTGATACCGGGGAAACAAGCTCGATCATATACCCATCCTTTTCAAGAAAACAGATATCTGCCTGACGATACTCATCATGTATAATTTCCCCTGTCAATTCATACCCAAGATCTTTAAAAGCCCTGAGAGCCTTCTCCATTTTTCTGACAAGATAACCTATGTGATGGATCCTCATTAGTCTGTCTGCTCCATTATAAGATCAACCATCTGTCCGACATTTTTCATACCGACAACATCCTTCATGGCGAATTTTACATCGAACTCATCCTCAACAGTCCCTATCAGCGTAATATGCATGAGACTGTCCCATCCGTCAACATCAGCTGCTACCGTTTCATCGGTAACCTGAATACTGTCATCATCAAAGACGTCCTGTATGATCTCATTAACCTTTTCCATTACTTCTTCCCTTGTCATAATCTTAATCTCCTTAATTTACTTTGATAGAATTATTTTTATTTATGTAATCATCTGTGATCACAAATTTCCATATACTGTTTTTTTCCTCATCCTCTGAAATCTTCTCAAATCCCTGAATACCGTAGAAATCTTTTACCATACTGTTTTTGGCTGTAGGATAATAATATCCGTAAATAGTTGTAATTCCGCTTTCCCCGGCAACATTTACAAGCTCATCCATCATGGCAAACTCCATTTCACGTTTTAATACCCTGCAGCTCATAAGCCATAGTCTTATATGAAGCACATCATTTTCCTTTTCTCCTATTACAACACTGACTACTCCGTTATCCCCAAATTTATCCTGAAGCTTTCCGTATAATGTGATATAACTGTCATCTGCCGCTATCTTTTCTATCTCTGCCTGTGTAAATCTTCTCGTTGTAAGATTAAACTGGTTACTTTTATTACTGAGTTGCGCGATCCTTGACATATATATCTCTTCAAAAGGTCTGATCTCAGCAGTCATTTCAAGGGATTTTAAATATTCTGCATAATCCGTAAAACCTGCTTGTGCGACACTTCGCTTAGCGTTAGCCTGATACATCTCATTTCGTTTAAGATCATCGGAAGAAAGCTTTGTAACTTCAAAATACCCCGCTCTGTCAATGTTATGAATATAATTCTCCGGTTGATCAAATTCCGGAATCGCAACACCGGGAATACTCTGTCTGATTATCTCTCTTTCCGCAGGATTATCATCTGCAAATACAAATGACTCGGGTAAGAGATTTAACTCATTTGCCTCTTCCACCAGATTTCTGTCCTTTGGCTCCCAATTGGCTTTAAATGATACAAAATCATCCACCTTTAATACCGAGTCCGGCCTGTCGAAACCTGAACGGGCCACATCATCATTATTTTTGGAGATCACGGTAAGAAGAGTCCCTGTCTGTTTTAATTCCTTAACATATGACTGGAATTCACTATAGGTTTGTCCAAGAGATGTTTCCTGACCGATCTCAATATTCTCAGGCCCGTCATCACCTATAACTCCTCCCCAAAGAGTATTATCAAGATCAAGAGCCAGGACCTTCTTGTTCCTTCCAAGTATAGCTTTTATGATCACAGCTACACCATAGGCTGTGTATGGAATAGCCGGAACAGCCATCGCATACTTATACATATGCCAGTAAAAAGGTTCAGACCATTTATCAAGTCCGTATGAAGCAGCTTCATAGTTTATATCATGTACAAAAAAGTTATCATGTTCTCTTGCATAAACATAGATCATCTCATTAAGTCTGTTTATATAACTGTTCCTGCCCTGCAGCATTACCGCATCCTGATTTCCTAACATCCTGTAAAAGGGAAGCTCAAAATTATTCTGGATGATGGGACAATGATACTTTTGAGACAGATGATCCCACAAGCCCTTAAACTTTCCCTCGACCTCAGCTGACAGAATATTAACAGACTCAGCATCGTCTCCTGCCGCAGGCCATTTTATGATGTTTCTTGTTGATGTATGAATATATATTATCTCCGGCTCAAAACCGACAAGCTCAGGATTATCAAACACTCCGTCTTCATAAAATCTGTTATATTCTGATTCATAAAAATATGGCTTTATTCCGTTATTTAAAAGAAAAAGTTCGATCATATTTTTAACTTCACTGGTGGTACTGCCACCAAGTATCGCGATCCTTTTTTCAATATAAGTAACAGACTCATCAGCCAAAAGAGCCTTACGTATTTTAATCCTTTTCTTTCTGATAAGTTCCGAATCAAACGGATAATCCAATTCCTTCACTGTCCACCCCCGATAAATATGATCTGTATGCTATGCCTTTATACTATCCATATTTTCATATGATGTATATTAGTTCTCCCATATAAGATTATATATATCCACACCCTGTTTTTCAACGTGATTCTAAAATACAGACCTGTATCCCGGGAAAACTTTATTGTTATGTTCTCTCTGATATGATAATCTTTAATCAGAAATAAATTATTTTTAAGGTGGTAAATATGAAAAACAAAGAAAAAACCGTAAGTATGATCATGGCTGTGATAATGTCAGCTATCATGGGAATAATATTCACTGTCTTTGCAAGACACAATGCTTCCGGGGAAGCTCTCGTTTACATGCCTGCTGCGCCTGTTATGTATATCACAGGGATCCTTGAATCTGTGATCACAGGCGTTTTAGTTGTTCTTATCTTTCCCCTTGGAAAAGCAGGAAGATCTCTTTGTACGAAATATAATGCTGTTCCGCCATCATTTAAGTTTACCGCCCTAAACAGCCTTCCGATCGCTGTTGCAAGTGCTGTTATAGTCAGCGCTGTCTGCAGCTTTATAAGTATAGCCAGATCACACTCACATATGCCTGCGGACATTGCTCCCCCACTGATGGCTATGTGGTTTCAAAACTGGATCAGAATTTTGCCGGTATCTGTCATAGTAAGTTATCTGCTTGCCGTACTTATATCTCCTGTTATAGTCCGTGCAACAGGTCTTTCAAAACCTCCCGTAAATGTAACAAAATCAGAAAAATAAAACAGCTATACCTGTTAAACCAAAAGCTCATTCAGCCTTGCAAGTCTTTCAACTGCCTCATCTATTATATCCTCTCCCCTTGCAAAATGTATCCTTATATACCTTGTTACATTTTCTTTGAAGAAGCTTGATCCGGGAACCGCCGCTACACCTATTTCCCTTATCATCCATTCACAGAAATCAAGGTCATCGTAATCTGCAAACCTTTCCATATCAAGAAACTTTTTAATATCGATCATGATAAAATATGTTCCCTGCGGAATATTATGCATAAGCCCTATCCTATCCAATCCATCTGTCATACGGTCACGTTTGGCAGTATACATACGTAACAGTTCTTTATAATAGTCATCTGTGAGAAGAAGACCTGCCGTTACCGCTTCCTGAAGGGGAGCCGCTGCCCCTACGGTCAGAAAATCATGCACCTTCCTGGCTGCCTCTATAAATTTTGCAGGCCCTATTATATACCCAATTCTCCAACCCGTTATCGAAAAAGTCTTGGATAAAGAATTGCAGGTTATTGTATGTTCAAACATACCGGGTAGTGCTGACATATATGTATGCTTAAACGGAGCATATACAAGATGTTCATAGACCTCATCCGTAACTACATATGCATCATATTTTACCGCAAGTCTTCCTATTGACTCCAGTTCTTCCCCTGTAAAAACCTTCCCGCAGGGATTGGATGGATTACAGACAATGATAGCCTTAGCCCCCTTTTTAAATCCATCCTCAACCAGATCAATATCAAAGCTGTACTCAGGGGGAACAAGTGGAATATATATCGGGATCGCTCCGCTGAGTATGGTATCAGCTCCGTAATTTTCATAAAAAGGCGAAAAGATCATAACCCTGTCTCCGGGATTACATATCGTCATCATAGTACATATCATGGCTTCTGTACTGCCGCATGTCACCACTATTTCTGTCTCCGGATCTATCTCTCTTCCTATTGCCCTACCCTGTTTTTTTGCCAGTGCCTCACGCAGATTTGCGGCACCGTAAGTAATGGAATACTGATGCGGTCCCTTTGATGCTGCTTTATTAAGAGCTTCTGTAAGCTCCTTTGGCGGATCAAAATCCGGAAATCCCTGAGAAAGGTTTATGGCGCCATATTTATTACTTATCCTGGTCATCCTGCGTATAACGGAATCGGTAAATGTTTGTACCCTGTCGCTGATTTGTGGCATATCATGATCTCCTTTTATTTTCTGCCTTCTTTTTTTATTTTTTTAAATAAGATCAGCATTACACACATTGTAACAGGAAACAGTATTCCTGCCCTCATTCCCATATTAATGCTGCCTCCGTAATTATCCGCAACTCTCCCTACAATTGACGGTCCTATACTCCCTCCCAGATCACCAGCCATAGCCAAAAGAGCAAACATTGCTGTTCCGCCCGCAGGAAAAG
>JAILEM010000190.1 GCA_024687745.1 Lachnospiraceae bacterium | reverse complement strand
TATATTACGGGGGTATCCTGGGTCTGTCCCACGAAAGTGCGATCCTGGATACAGGGCTTGATATGGAAATATACGATAATATCCAGATGGATGCGGGCGGCAAGCTCTTCTGCAAGGTCATGGAAAAGTCCGAAGCCGGATATACGGTTATATTTACGTCAATACCGACAGGCTATCCGGCATGGCTGAGATCGGCAAGGACCGATAAAGCTTAGAAGATAAAACGACTGAGACGTGATATGAATAAATCATAAAAAAATGAGACAAAATATGATATAATTTATAAAATAATAATTTGATTTTATAGAAAGCGAAACAGTTTTTGGATTTTAACATGGGTGTAAAACTGATCACAGGATTAATGGGGGGACTTGCCCTGTTTTTGTACGGGATGAAGGTGATGAGCGATGCTCTGTCCACAATGACGGGTAATAAGCTTGAAGGGATCATCGACAGGATAACCCACAGTAAATTAAGGGCATGGTTGTTTGGTACTTCGATAACTGCCTTAATACAATCGTCATCAGCCACAACGGTACTTACTGTAGGACTTGTGAATTCCGGAATAATGAAGCTGAGACAGGCAGTTGGCATTATAATAGGCGCAAATCTGGGAACAACGGCAACTGCCTGGATTTTGTCCTTAAACGGTATTGAAGGCGCAACGCCCCTTCTGATGTTAATGAAGCCTTCAACCTTTGCTCCTCTGATGGCTATCATAGGAGCCTTTATGCTGATGTTTGCAAAATCAGATAAAGTTAATAAAACAGCCACTATAATCACCGGGTTTTCCATTATGATGATCGGTATGACATTTATGGGCAGTTCTGTTGAACCGCTTCGTGACAATGAAGGTTTTAAGAATATGATGACAACTCTTCATAATCCTTTGCTGGGTTATGTCTTTGCCATACTGGTGACCATGGTGATACAGAGCTCGGATGCAACAGTGGGTATTTTGGAGGCTCTCAGTATCTCTGTAGGTATAGATGCGGCAACTGCCATTCCCATAATCTGCGGAGCACAGGTGGGAACCTGTATAACGGCCCTGGTATCTGCTGTTGAAACAAACAATAACGGTAAGAGGGCGGCATTTATCCATTTATATTATAATCTGGCAAAGACTATACCTTTATTGGTGATCATATATACCATAAAGGCTGTCTTTGACCCTCCGTTTTTTTACAGCCAGGCAGGTGTTTTGTGGATCATTCTTTTCCATACGGGAATTAATGTTTTAGGCAGTGTTTTCTATCTCCCGTTTTCGAATATCCTGTTAAAGCTGGCGGAACTGACCGTTCCCTTCAGTGAGGAGGAAAAGAAGGAGGAGGCATTAAAAATACTGGATCCCCGTTTTCTTAAAAATCCCGGCTATGCTCTTGAACAGGCCAAAAAGGCAACTATGTTTTTGTGCAATACGGTAGCAGAGGGGTGCGATACGTTAAGTGAGTCTTCATATGCCTGGAATAAAAAGGCAGAGGAAAAAGTCATGGCTGTTTGTGAAAGGGTGGAATCTTATAAGAATCAGACAGTAAAATATCTTAATCTCATACAGAAAACTAATAAGAGTGATAAAGACGCATCCGAGACAACTCTTCTCATATCAACCTGTGTTTATTTCAGGGATATAGGCCAGAGACTGGCCAATATTGTTATGATCTTTAAGCGTTATGATCTGGAGCACTTAAGATTTTCACAGGAGGCTTCCGATGATCTGAGATTATATGGATGCGCGATAAAGGAACTGATGGAAATACTTGAGACGGAGGTTTATAAGCAAAGTGTAAATTTACCGCATACAGTTCACATCTACACTGAGATGCTTGCTGATTTTTATTCACAGATAAAGCTCAGACAGATAAAAAGGCTTAATAATAATATAAGCAATCCGAGAAGCAATGAAGTTTTCTCCGGAGTTCTTTTTGAGATGGAGTCTATGGTGGATAAATGCGACGTGATAGCCAGGGGATTTGAGAATGCACTGGATTTTGAGGACACTTTGACAAGGGAAGAAAAGGCGGAGAAGGACAGGATAATAAGGAGATTATTCGAGGATAAATACGGCAGGCTTTCAAGCTTTGATATCTATCAGGATATAGAATTAAAGCGGGAGGAGAATAAGTAAGGTCGATCGTTTCTGTTCATGGCGAGTTAACTATACAACAAAGAAAGGAAGGTATTTTTAAGATGTTTAAGAGAATTTTTGAGATCACGGGAAATGTGGCATTGGTAACGGGATGTTCTTCGGGACTTGGTGTACAGATGGCAAATGCACTTGCGAACCAGGGCTGCAAGATCGTTGCCATAGCCCGCAGAATGGACATGCTTGAGCAGGTATGTAAGGAGATATCAGAGGAACACGGGGTAGAGACTATGCCGATCCGCTGTGATATAACCAAGACAGATGAGATAGAGGAAACGGTTAAAAAGGTTATGGATCGTTTCGGAAGAGTGGATATACTTGTAAATAACGCGGGAACCGGTGCAGTGGATCACGCTGAAAATATCACTGATGAGCAGTTCCAGAAGGAATT
Source organism: Lachnospiraceae bacterium (assembly GCA_024687745.1). Lineage (GTDB taxonomy): Bacteria > Bacillota > Clostridia > Lachnospirales > Lachnospiraceae > UBA2868. The sequence continues at coordinate 420 of JAILEM010000190.1, read as the reverse complement.
TGACGTGGATCTGTTCGGTACCTTCAAGTTTGCCCGTGCCGTTGCAAATCAGGCTATGATACCGGCAAAGTACGGACGTATCATAAACATCGCATCGATGTACGGTCTGGTCGGAAACAAGATAGCAGGATCGGCTCCCTATCATGCAGCAAAGGGAGGAGTTGTAAATCTTACAAGAGCACTTGCGGCAGAGTGGGGTGCATACGGGATCACTGTTAACTCCATCTGTCCGGGGTATTTCTATACACCTCTTACAAGGGATACTCTTAACTCTGATTTTTTCCAGCAGAATGCCAAAACTATGATCCCTCTCGAGCGTTACGGAAATGAAGGAGAGCTTGATACAGCTGTTGTATTCCTGGCTTCCCCGAATTCTTCATACATTACAGGTATAGCACTTCCTGTAGACGGCGGATATAC
>JAILEM010000153.1 GCA_024687745.1 Lachnospiraceae bacterium | reverse complement strand
TTATGCAAACATGCACGAAGAATTCATGAAGGGCAAGGTTACTATGATCGGATGTCCTAAGCTTGACGAGGGAGATTACACTGAGAAGCTTACAGAGATCATATCAAACAACGACATTGCCAGTGTGACTATTGTAAGAATGGAGGTTCCCTGTTGCGGAGGCCTTCAAAGAGCCGCTGAGAATGCAATAAAGAACAGTGGTAAGTTCCTTCCATGGCAGGTTGTGATAATCTCCAGGAATGGTGAGGTCCTTGATTAAACATATTCAGAAAAAGGGTTACGCGATTAACCCATTGCTATTACGGGCTTTCTATACTAATAATATTGTTAGGTATTATTGAGGAGGCAAGTGATGACGGAAGAATCATTTTTCAGAAAATCTATGAAGATTGCAGTTCCTGTTGCATTACAGGCTATGCTGCAGTCTTCTTTTTCTATGATTGATCAGGTTATGGTGGGGCAGCTTGGTAAGACTGCCATAGCAGCGGTAGAAATTGGAGGTAAGCCGGGATTTGTTTTTGCCTTTGTCAGCGGAGCAGTAGCAACAGTAACAGGCATCATGGTTTCTCAGTACATTGGAAAAGAGGATGATGAAAAAGTAGATGTGAGCATGTCGATCAACATGCTGGTCATGATGGTGATAGCTCTTTTGACAACAATGGCATGTCTGTTTATTCCGGGAATACTGACCGGAATATTTACGAAGGATGCGGCGGTAATAGAGACCGGAACTGAGTATGTCCGCATTGTTTCACTCATTTATCCTCTTTCGGGAGTAGCTTCCATACTGGCGGTGCAGATAAGGTGCAAAGACCACTCGGAATATCCATTATACATAAGTGCCGTGGCGGCTGTCGTCAATACAGCGCTGAACTTCATCCTGATATTCGGGCATTTCGGCGCACCAGCGCTTGGAGTTAAGGGTGCAGCCATTGCCAGCGTGGCATCTCAGGTTGTGAATCTGGTTCTCATGATCTATTTCTATAATAAGATCTGCAAGTTCCGCGTCTGTATCAAAATGGATGGAACGGAAATAAAGCAGTACATTACGATACTGTTTCCTATAGTGTTTAATGAATTCATGTGGACTGTGGGACAGAATGTAAATACCTTCATTTACGGACACATGGGGACAGATGAGCTGGCAGGTATGGCTCTTACAGGACCGATTCAGGGGTTGTCTATTGGAGCTCTTTCGGGACTTGCGCAGGCAGCAGGTATTCTTATCGGAAAGCGCCTGGGAGAGCAGGAATACGACAAGGCCTATGCGGAGTCCAAGAAACTGTGCATATATGGTTTTGTAGGCTCGGCTCTTATGTCGTTAATTCTTGTATTGGGCAGAAACCTATATGTGGGTCTATTTAAGGTTGATGCAAATGTCGGTATGATCGGTGGGATGCTGCTGGTGACTTTTGCAATTCTTGCGCCGGTCAAGGTTCAAAACATGATCCTCGGTGGAGGCATTATCAGAAGCGGCGGCAGGACCAAGTACATCATGATCATAGATATACTTGGTACCTGGCTTGTGGGAGTGCCACTGGGTCTTTTAACCGGACTGTATCTTAAGTTGCCAATCGTCTGGGTATATTTCATATTGTCCCAGGAGGAACTGGTCAGATTTATCATAACCGTGTTTATGTTTAGAAGCAGAAAGTGGATGAACACAATAGAGTAAGGGCATAGTATGTGGGATGAGAACAAGGTAAGGATCATAGATATCGCAGAAGAACTTGGAGTCAGCACGGCTACTGTATCAAACGTGCTGCATGGCAAGACCAAAAAGATATCTGATGCAACGGTAAAGAGAGTCGAGAAAAAACTTGAGGAAAGCGGCTATATTCCAAATATGGCAGCAACGCTCCTGGCCAGGAATAATTCAAGGATCATAGGAGTTGTGGTCAATGATCATGAAAAGTATGAGGGAAGGGTTTTTGAAGATCCCTTTATTAGCTCTGCCATTAACTATTTGTCCGACGAAATTGAGAATGCAGGGTACTTCATGATGCTGAAAAAGGTAAAAGAGATCCTGGATATCGTGCGCTTTTCTTCAATGTGGAATCTTGATGGTCTCATCATCATCGGTTTTTGCGAGGATGAATACAAGAACCTTCGGGATCATATAAGACGTCCCTTCGTTGTCTACGACGGCTTTATGAAGGAACAGGGACGCATCAGCAATGTTACCATAGATGACTTTGACGGCGGCAGACAGGTCGGAGAGTACCTTAGGAAGATGGGGCATAAGAAGGTCCTTTGCGTTTCCGATAACAACATATGTATGGATCTTGACAGATATAACGGACTTAATCAGGGGCTAGGGAAGGATGCTGACTTCCTTATGATTCCTATGAGCAGGGAAAAGAGACATCTCTTTTACCAGAAAAATCTGAAGAAAATAAAGAAATATACCGCTATATTTGCGGTTTCAGACTACTATGCAATTGATCTCATGGTATTTCTTAAGAGCTGCGGTATTTCGGCTCCGGAGGACATTTCCGTTGTAGGATTTGATGGAAGCATTGACTGTCAGAGGGTTGCGCCTGTGCTTACCTCCGTTTATCAAAACAATGAACTCAGGGCAAAAATGGCCATGGAGCTGCTTCTTAAGATGCTGCAGGATAGCAGCTTTTCCCAGAGCGTGTGCGTTCCGGTTAAGCTTGTGGAGGGAGAAAGTGTGAGGCAGATATAATGTCATTTCTGCACGTTATTATGATAAAATAAGTGCAGGGAGTAAAGAATAACCATGAAAAGATGGAATGAATTAGCTCGTTCAAGCATAGAGCAGGCTGGCTGCATTATTGTACTTTTGGTTTTTGTGATTATTTCTGTTGCTTCAGGCAATCGTGAAAGAAATACTAATGCTGCCATATCTGGTGATATTAATGAAGGCTGGATTGATGAAGATGGACAGGCTGTTGATCTTTATGATCTTGAGCCAGGCGATCATTCTGTTACGTTGGATATCAGAGGGCTGGACACTGAAGGGAAGGCGATTTGCTTCAAAACGGTTGATACCAATTTTAGGGTTTATGCATCGGATTTGCTAAATATTTTATCACAGAACTATTCTCATGCCAAATCGAGTGCAATTCAGCAATTTGCGTTTTTGAACATCTCATATATCAATTAAAGATAGTATTGGAAGCCGTGGTCAAAAGGCGGTACCACCACACCGGAAAACTGTAAAATGCTTTGTGTGACTTGTAATATCCAAAAGTCCAATAACCAAGCTGCCGAAATACGCTTAAAGGCATACCTGGACGCACTCACTACTCACTAATTATTTTGTATATACATAGGTATTGCATTTGTATTACCTATGTATATACTTTTTTTGCCCTTATTAACGTGCTTTTTGATATACCGGTCATCTTCACAACATCAGTATAACTGTATGATCCATTTAAAAGATCCAGGGCATGACTTATCTGTTCTTCAGTATAGATAGGTTTACGCCCTTCTCTATGGTTCGGATTCTGTCTTGCGACTTCTCTCCCTTCCCTGGTGCGCTGCATTATCATATCTCTTTCAAACTCGGCAAAAGAAAGCATCACATTACGG